>CAZSHA010000005.1:0-64329 GCA_964606575.1 uncultured Muribaculaceae bacterium
ACCGAATTCTGTCACCAGCATAGGTGATTATGCTTTCAATGGTTGCAGCGGCTTGGCTAGCGTGACTATACCTGAAGGTGTCACCAGCATAGGTGAAGCCGCTTTTAAAAAAACAGGTTGGTATAATAATCAACCTGACGGTATTTTATACTTGGATAAATGTTGTCTTGGATATAAAGGTAATAAGCCGACAGGTACTTTAACTCTTAAAGCAGATACTAGATTGATAGCTGGCAACGCTTTTGGTTTCTGTTATGGCTTGACTACGGTAAAAATTCCTCTCTCTGTTATCAGTATTTGCGATTATGCTTTCAGTTATTGCGATGGTTTGACCAGCATTGTTATACCGAACTCTGTAGTTAATATCGGTAGTTATGCTTTTAAATGGTGTGAAGGCTTGACCAGTGTGGAGATAGGTAGCTCTGTGACGAATATCGGCTATAGAGCTTTTAGTGACTGTATTAGTTTGAAATCAATCATTGTCAATAACGGAAACAATCATTATGACTCGCGTGACAATTGTAATGCAATTATCGAAACTGAAACTAATACATTAATAGCTGGTTGTAAAAATACTATTATACCGAATTCTGTCACCAGCATTGGTAAAAGTGCTTTCAGTGGCTGTTATGGCTTAACTAGCTTCGCAATACCGAACTCTGTCTCCAGCATCGGGGGACTTGCTTTCGAGCACTGTAAAGACTTGACTAACATAACTATAGGTAACTCTGTCACCAGCATCGGTTTTTCTGCTTTCTTTGAATGCTCTGATTTGAAATCAATTACCTGCAATGCGTTAACACCTCCAACATTAGGTAGAGATGTATTCCCTTCAAATAATATTTATGTCAAGACACCAAATTTTGCATCTATCAGAACTTATAAAGCTGCTGATGGCTGGAGCGATCTCATATATACTGCCGCAAAAGTTGGAATACTTAATTATATACCAACTGCCGAGAATGAAGTTGCAGTAATAAGTATTTATTCCACCGAACACAAAGGCGAGATTTCAATACCTAGCAGTATTGCCGTGGATGAGATAACATACAATGTAACCGCAATCAACAATTCAGCTTTCAGCGGTTGCAAAGGCTTGACTAGTGTAACGATACCGAACTCTGTCACCAGCATAGGGGAATTAGCTTTCTATGGTTGCAGCGGCTTAACTTCAGCAACTATTGGCAGCTCAGTTTCAAGAATTGGTTATGGGGCGTTTGCTTCATGCGATAAGGTTACTGCAGTTTATTGCAAGGCATCAACACCTCCAACTTGTGGAGTTGATGAGAATGGAAATTATCAGTTCTTTTCGGAAGATGTTCTGCAATATTATGCCACTTTATATGTACCGACAGGATATAAGAGTGTGTACGAAGCTGTTGACCCATGGTCTTATTTCTTTATTCAAGAAAAAACGTTTTCAGGTGTTAAGGCAACTTTAACCGATAACGATGTAGACGTTTATGCTAATAATGGGAATATCGTAATCACCGGTACAGACAATGCAAAAGTAGAAGTTTACAGTGTTAACGGTCAATTGATTTATAACGGAAATGCTACAACAATCCCAGTAAGCACAAAAGGATTATATGTTGTGAAAGTAAACAATAAATCTTTTAAAGTGATATTATGATTGAATTAGATAAATATATAGCAGAAACAATTCGCCAAATATCATTGGGAATTCAAACTGCGTCAGAAGAATGTAAGGATTTAGGTGTAATTGTTAACCCTAATATAACAGTAGGTTCATCATCAGATTTTTATGTACCCTCAGATTTGAAGCATTTAAATGTTCAAAGACGTGTCCAAAATTTAGAAATGGAAATAAGTCTATCTATTGTTGATTCTAACGAATCAAAAGGAGGAGTAAATTTTGGAATATCAGTTTGGGGTGCAGGAGCTAATATTTCAAATTCAGGGAAAAAAGCAGGTGAAAACAAGGTGAAATTTTCAATTCCTGTTTGCTTTCCTACTACTCGAATTAATAAGTAGTAGATATTCTAATTCTGACATACAACAAAAGCCAACCTATCTCCGAGTGGGGATAAGTTGGCTTTAATTATTGTTTTCAGGAGAAAACTAAACTTATAAGTTACATTGTTACGTTTTTATATCTAACTTTGTCGTAACTAAAATGTTTATACAATGAAATTTGTAAGAATTATTGAGAATTACGACCACCTTTGGGCTGTAAAATCAGAAAGTAAGGAAAATAATGAACTTACTGATTTGTTCAATTTAACTAGTGAATATAATTAATTATGGCAAGTGAAGCATTAACATTTTTGGAATCTCATCAAAGCGAAACACCTTCTCGCTTTACGGAGAACGCACAATGGCGAAAAGAAAATGCAAGTTGGCTATGTTGGTCACGTCAAGTTGCACTCGCCATTATTGACTATATGCAGGCAAACGGATTAAAGCGTGCAGACCTCGCTAAAAAGTTGGGAGTAAGCCCGCAATATGTAAGTAAATTGCTTTCTGGTACCGAAAATCTATCATTTAAAAGCGTTGCTAATATCGAGGAAAAACTTGGAATAAGTTGTATTGAAATGGCGTTTGCTTAATAGATACAACAAAAGCTTGGCTTCTCCGAGATGAGTTGGGTTGAGGAAATAATTATTGAGATGAAACTAAGATATGTGCTTATGGGATTGCTGTTTCTGCCGTTGCAGTTGCTCGGAGAATCTTCAGATTCCTTGAAAATAAGCAAATACATGCAGGATTTTTCTAACGGCAATCATGAAATAGTTGATTTTGTACTTGATTTATACGGCCGATATGACATTGTCGTTCTGGGTGAGCGTGATCATAGGGACACTACGCAATATACTTTCATTTGTGATATAATATCAGACACAAGGTTTATTGATGGTGTGGGCTACGTGTATACTGAAGTGGGGTGCAACACCGCTACCAATAGCGCTAACGACTTGATTAAAGGCAAATACAAGGATGAAGGCGAGTTTAAGGCGGCATGCGTGAATCACATGCGTAGGGAAGAATGGTGGCCTTTATGGGAAAAGTGGAATCGTTATCAATTCCTTCGTGACTTGTGGCAAATCAATGATACTCTTTCTGCTGAAAGAAAGATAACCATAGGGCTTACGGATGTAAACTTTCCTTGGGATAGCGTTAAAAACGCTGATGATTATAACCGATTTTACAATGTTGAAACGTATAATCGTGATTATATAATGGCAACTAATTTCAGCTATATGTTTAATCATCAGCCGAAAAAGAACGGTAAGCATAAGGCGTTGCTAATCACAAACACTCCACATGCCATTAGCGACTCAATTGCCAAGAACGAAGGGTGGCTCATCAAACAAGGGTATGGCGATAGGGTTGTCATCGTGTTGATGAATTGGGATGAATGTTGGCAGAAAGATTATACCCTTTTAGATAACGGCAGAGTTGATGCGGCTTTTTATCTTACGGGGAACGAGCCGACCGCGTTGCGGCTCGACGAATGTGAGTTGGGAAACTTCAAAATAGGAGAGCAGAAACTAAAGGATGTTGCGGATGCTATGGTGTTTGATGTTCCTGTTGATAAATTTGTCATGAAGTGCGGGTTGGACGGTTTGATAACACCTGATTTCGAAGCGGAAATTATGCGTAGAAATGAAATTGTACGTCAAGTAGTTTATCCTGATCGTCAAAAGGATTCGTTGGAAAGCCTGTATAGGGAATATAATCGTGAAAGGTGTTTCACTCCATATAAGGAAAATGTTTTGAATCAATTTAAACGATACATAGATAACGTAAAACGGTAGTTGCATGAAAAGAATTTTTATATATGCTATTCTGTTGTTGGCCTCGGTTGCCGCACATGGCGAGGTCTATCGCTGGGCTTACGATTTGACGTTTGAAGCTCCTGAGGGCGGGCGTGTAGTCTACAGCACCCCGAAGCGTTTGGAGATGCTTTGGGGCGATATGACATTGATTGTAAATGTTTATGGTAGTCGTGGAGTTACAGATGAAGTGATGAAACAGAATTTGCAACGGACTGCATCGGAGTATTATATGTATGACACGAAAACCAAGAAATACAGCCGTAACGGCTTATCGGGATTTTGCTTGGAAGGCATTTTGCCCGACGGCTCTAACGCCAATATATATAATATGCTGACGAAAAAGTCGGGTCGATGCATCCAGTTGATAGTTAATTTCACGCGTGACAGCGAGAAGGCGGCAAGAAAGCTGGTGAAGACATTCAAAGAGCAACCAGCCAAAGAACCGAAGAAAAAGAAGCCAATCAAGCAACGTATTCAGAAAAAAGACGCTCCGTTAAAGCCGATAAAGAAAAGAACACCTGTAGGGGAATTATATGAGGCTTGAAATGGCTTGCGTTAAGAAGTTTTAGTGCTAAGTGGTTGAATTTATGGAAAATTCTGTTTAAGTTTGCACTTAAATAATAAATTTAAGAAAATTCTGAAGAATAAAACTATCTTGATATGACTCCAACAGTTAAGAAATTGTTAATAGTGGCAGGCGTGCTAGTGGTAGCGTGCGTGCTAGGTTATTTCATAAAATCGTCGATAGATACAAAGAAGCAAATGGAGGCTCAAATATTGGCTAACGAGCAATTGCAATTGGAAAATCAGCAGTTGCAGCTTGCTGGTGAATATGAGAATCTGAATACTCAATATCAGAATCTTGAGAGCCAAGCCCATTATATACAAAACGACTCGATCCTACAGAAATACAACGAGGCTAAGAGCAAGGTGGAAAAACTTCTTGCCGAATTGAAATCGCAGAAGATTACCAGCAACAAGCGTATAAAAGAACTTCAAGAAGAAGTTAAGACCTTGAAAGGTATAATGAAACACTATGTCACGATAATAGACTCGCTTAACCGAGAAAATGCGGGATTGCGTGCCGAGAACAGCCAGATAAAGAATGAAAACGCTTTGCTTTCTAGCCAAGTGACCGAAACAGCCGAGAAAAACGCCCACTTGGAGGAGCGTATGGAATTGGCTGAGAAGATGAATATTACCAATCTTAAACTAGAAAGCTTAAAGAAAAACGGTAAGATAGAAAAGAAGATAAAGAAGGCTAAACAGTTGAAAGTGACGTTTACGATTTCGCCAAACAATTCAACACCAGTGGGCGAAAAAGAGTTATTTGTGAGAATCACCAATCCTGAAGGCTCTTTGCTTGGCAGCCACGGCTCATTCTCGTTCGAAGGAGCTAAGATTCCTTTTACCGATAGCAAGAAGATAGAATATACAGGTCAGGAAGTTCCAAATGTCACTGTTTATTGGAATGTGAACACCACACTTACTCCGGGCGAGTATCGTGTGGAAGTGTTTGCCGACAACTATCGTTTAGGTTCTCGCACATTCGTTATGAAGTAAACACATAATTAGGGGCGGTTCCGCTCATAGAAGAGATATTGAAAGTAGCGGGCGATATGCTAGTGTGGCATATCGCCCTTATTGTATTCTTAAAGTTGTAATAATATTGTTCTGTTATTCTGTTTTTGCCACCTATAACGCATGCCTTAAGCTCGCTTTTGGCTGATATGTCATATATTTGCGGCTGTCAGTTCAACAAGAACGTGCTAGAATTGTTTACTATGTAAGTAATATAAAGTTGTGAAGATGCGAATAAGATTAATATTGTCCTTGCTGGTTGCGGTAAACGCATTTTCAGCTGTTGCTGAGGTTGTGTCGCTTGACTCATGCCGCATAATGGCATTAAACAATAACAAGCGGTTGAGAATCGCAAATGAGAAGGTTACGGCAGCAGGTTATCAGAGGAAGGAGTCGAGGGCGGCTTATCTGCCTTCTTTGGATTTAGAAGGCAGCTATATCTATAACCAGAAGAAACTGGCGCTTATTGAGGAAGATGCGATGCTCCCCACGAAATCGTTTGATGCTTCGACTGGCAAATATAATTATAATGTTGTGGCGGGTACTGATGGTCAACCCCTTATCGTCAATGGTCAGCCAGTACCAAGCCAAGTGGCTTTGTTACCTAAAAGTGCGTTGACCTACGATATACATAATGTGTTTGCTGGTGCGATAACGCTCACGCAACCCATTTATATGGGCGGAAAGGTACGAGCGATGAACGAAATTACCCGCTTTGCCGAGGAACTGGCTAGGCGTGAGCGTGATATGGCTGCCGAAGAACTAGTGTATAAAGTGGATGCCGCTTATTGGCAAGTGGTGTCGTTAAAGGCTAAAGAGCAACTGGCGCGAAGTTATGTGGCTTTGCTTGACACTCTAGACAATAATGTCAATGCTATGCTGAAACAAGGTGTGGCTACACGTGCTGATGCTTTAAGCGTTGCGGTGAAACGTAACGAGGCTAGCGTTGACTTGTCGAAAGTGGAGAATGGCTTGACGTTATTGAGAATGCAACTGGCACAGTTATGCGGATTGCCCATCAACACAGTTTTCGCCCTTGAGGATGAAGGGCGTGATGCCGAAATGACGATAATGCCTGCTACCGATTATGATATGGATGAAGTGTACAGCCGGCGCAACGATGTTAACGCCCTGCAACTAGCCGTAAGTATATATGATCAGAAGGCGAAAGTGGCAAAATCATCTATGTTGCCGCAGTTGGCATTGGTGGGTGCATATTCTGTAACCAATCCCAACTCGTTTAACGGTTTCAAGAATGAGTTTGGCGGAATGTTCAGTGTTGGGGCTATGCTTAAAATACCTTTGTGGCATTGGGGCGGGAATTATAATAAATATCGTGCGGCTAGAAGTGAAACCGTAATAAGGCGGCTGGAACTAGAGGAAGCAAAGGAAATGATTGCTTTACAGGTGAGCCAAGCCTCTTTTAAGATGAAAGAAGCCATAAAAACGCATAACTCAACAACGGTTAATTTGATTAAGGCTGAGGAAAATTTGCGTACTGCCCAATTGGGTTTCAAGGAAGGCGTACTAACGGCTGATAACGTGATGGAGGCTCAAACGGCGTGGCTGAAAGCTAATTCGGAAGCGGTTGATGCCCAAATAGAATTGCGTTTATGCGAGGTTTATTTGGCTAAGGTGCTTGGACGGTTGAATGTGTTAGAATGAATTGTGCGTAAAGAAAAAATCAACGACAATGGATAAAGACGATAAAAAGAAAGAAATGGAGCGTGAGGATCGCAGGTTGCTTATGGCTCTTGCGGGGCTGGTGGTCTTAATGATAATATTATTCATAGCAGGTATGTTCTTGCTGAAACCAGCCGAACCAGTCGTGCAGGGGCAAGCTGATGCCGCTTCGGTGCGTGTGTCGGGCAAGTTGCCGGGCAGGGTGGTAGATTTCTACGTTCAAGAGGGCGACCGTGTGGAAAAAGGCGACACGCTGGTGCATATCTATTCATCTACGGTGGATGCTAAGCTCTATCAGGCTCAATCTATGGAAAATGCAGCTGCCGCCCAGAATAAGAAAGTGGATGCTGGCACACGCATACAAGTGATAAATTCGGCACGTGATTTATTCACCCAAGCACAAGCGGCTCAAACGATAGCCAAGAAGACCTATGACCGCATGGAAAATCTGTTCAAGCAGGGTGTGGTGTCGGAGCAGAAACGTGACGAGGCTCGTGCTGCTTTTGATGCGGCTACCGCTCAAGCCGATGCTGCAAGGTCGCAATATGAGATGGCTCTAGAAGGTGCGCAACGTGAAGATAAGGTGGCTGCTAAGGCTATGGAGGATGCGGCTCGTGGCAGCGTCATGGAGGTACAGTCAATTTTGGAAGACCAGTATCTCACAGCTCCGTGTGATGGCGAGATTTCTGATATCTATCCTCATGTGGGTGAACTCGTAGGCACCGGAACGCCTATTATGAGCGTATTGAGGAATGATGACACTTGGGTTACGTTCAATGTGCGTGAGGAGCTGCTCAACGAGCTTACTATGGGCAAAGAAGTTGAGGTGATGATTCCTGGGCTAGGCAAGATGAAGACCAGAGCCACTGTGTTCTATATCCGTGATATGGGTAGCTATGCGGTGTGGAGTGCGACAAAAGCTGTGGGCGAATATGACAGCAAGACTTTTGAGGTGAAAGTTCGTCCGAATGAGCGTATCGAGAATTTACGCCCGGGAATGAGTGTGCTGTTGGTTGGCGATTATTAATTTAGAGTTTTAACGTTGTGGGAAGCAGATTGTTAGGATGTGTAGGCGGCTCGGTGAGGCGAGGATGCTTGTCGTTGGCTCGCCGTCCGGTGTTTTATCTGGTGAGTATAGTGCTAATACCGCTAGGTGTGGCTGCTTTTCTTATTTCGCTTATGGACGAGGGTGTGGCAAACCGTGTACCTAGCGCAATGGTGGATCTTGACCATAGCGAGGCTTCTCGTGCAATATCCCGTAATCTTGATGCGTTGCAACAGGTGGATATTCGCTACAAGTTGAACTCATATACTGAGGCTATGGACTATATGAAGCAAGATAAGATTATGGGGTTCTTCTTGATTCCCGAGGGCTTCGGCAACGAGTCTTTAGCGGGCAGGCAACCCGAACTCACTTACTATATTAACTTCGGATATTTTGTGCCGGCATCGTTGTTGACCAAGGGATTTACTACTATGTCGATGCTCGCTAACGGGGCGGTGATACAAGGCACTCTCACGGCAAGGGGAATAGATGAAAGCGAGATAAAGCCTGTCTTACAGCCTTTCGTAAACGATATTCACATGCTGGGCAACCCTTGGATGAATTATGGTATATATCTTGTCAATTCGTTCGCTCCTGGAGTGTTGGCGTTGATGGTGATGCTTGTAACATGCTATACGATAACCATGGAAATAAAGTCTGGTACTACTAGGGCGTGGCTTAACGAGGCTGGAGGTTCTATACTTGTGGCTCTATTCGGCAAGCTGTTGCCGCAGACTCTGCTGTTTGTCTTGACAGGATGGCTTATGCAGATTGGATTTTATGTGATAGCTGATTATCCTATGAACGGTGAGATGTGGACGATGTTGCTTGCCATGTTGCTTATGGTAGTGGGGTGTCAGGCTTTTGCCGTCACGGTGTGTTCTGTTGTGCCTAATCCACGCTATTCGTTGTCGGTGTGTTCACTAATCGGCATGTTGTCGTTCTCGCTCGGTGGCTACTCGTTCCCAGTAGAAGATATGTATCCGGGTTTGGCTGTATTCAGCTATATATTGCCGGTGCGTTACTATTTTTTGATATATGTAGACCAAGCGTTGAACGGATTGGGTTTTGTGTTCTCACGATACTATTATGCGGCATTGCTCGTGTTCCCGCTTGTGTCGCTAGTGTTGTTGCCGCAGTTGAAGAAAGCATGCCGTAGACCGATTGTTTATGTTCCATGACTAAAATCCTATATGTGATGAAGCGTGTGTTTACAAGCATTTTCAGGGTATGGAAGCGTGAGTTCCATGTGGTGTATGCCGATTTGGGTGTTATGGTGTTCTTCTTCCTATTGCCCTTTGCCTATCCCATAGTCTATTCTGCCATCTATAACCCCGAATTCGCTCGGGATGTGCCTGTCGTGGTGGTTGATAATAGCCGCTCGTCGTTGACGAGAGAGTATGTGAGGCATTTGGATGCTACGCAATACCTTAAAGTCAAGAGATATGTCGCCAATATGCAAGAGGCGCGGCGTGCTATGGCTGAAAAGGAATGTTATGGTATAGTGTGCTTTCCGCAAGATTTTTCGCAACGTGTGGGCAGGGATGAGGTGGCTACGCTTGAGCTATATTGCGATATGAGCTTGTTGTTGCGTTATAAGAGCTTGTTGCTGGCTGTCACATCGGTGGCTGAAGAGATGGGTACGGAGATTCAGGTTGAGAGGCTGTCCGACTTGTCTGGAGCGTCATCGGCTATGGTGGGGTTGCCCATTCCTTATAAGCTAGAGCCGGTAGGTAATGAGTCGCAAGGGTTGGCATCGGCGTTGTTGCCTGGAATATTGGTGTTGATACTTCAACAAAGCGTGATTTTAGCTATCTGTTTTCTTGGAGCTACATCACGTGAGCGTGCTAAGTCACGTGGCGGTGTAGACCCTATGCAGATTGGGGCTGGCGTGCTTAGTACGATGATAGGCAAGGCGTTGTGTTATTTCGTGATAATGCTTGTTCCTGCTATCTTCCTAGTGCATTTTGTTCCTATAATATTTTCGTTCCCCATGAATGGCGATGTGGTGGACTTGATTGTGTTCTTTGTTCCATATCTATTGGCTGTAATCTTTTTCGGGATGATGATACAGCAGTTTGTGCCAGACAGGGAATCCACTATGCTCGTGTTCGTATTCTCCTCGATAGTATTTATTTTCTTGTCGGGAATATCTTGGCCTCGGTATGCGATGAGCGTATTTTGGCAGTTAGTTGGCGATTTAGTGCCGTCAACGTGGGCTATAACTGGTTTTGTCGGAATAAACACCTTGGGGGCAGAACTGTCACAACAGAGTCATGCCTATGTAATGCTGTGGGTTCTTGCAGTCGCCTATTTTGCGGTTTCATATATCCTGATGCGGTGCTTTGGTGGAAAACGCAAAGCCTGAAGGCTACAATCCGTAGATATTAAGAGCCGATATGCAAAAAATTGCGTTTAAAAAGTCTGATTTTGTAAGGTAACTCTTTCGTGTCGACAAAAGATTGCGTATCTTTGCACACAAATTATTCGGGATGTAGCTCAGTCCGGTTTAGAGTACTCGTCTGGGGGGCGAGTGGTCGCAAGTTCGAATCTTGTCATCCCGACAAAGCAAAAACACTGATAATCACATGATTATCAGTGCTTTTATTTTGTGTACATTTATCTCAAATTTTAAGAGAGATATAAGAGTTATAGAAGTAATAAGAAGGGCAAACATTACTCCTATAACTCCTGTTGCTCTTATTCTCGGTCAGTGAATAAGTAATTGTCTAAGGATTACTTATACTTTGCGAAGTCGGCTTTTGCCATTGAGCCTTGGTTGGCTAGCGCCAAGTGGAACTCGAAAGCCGCTTCTAGTGTGTGAGGAGTTTGACCTCCACGCTTGCTCAATGCCAAGTATTCGCGAAGCAAAGGACGGTAGTCAGGGTGAGCGCAATGCTCGATTACCTCGTGCGCACGTTGGATAGGCGATTTTCCTCTAAGGTCGGCAATACCTTGGTCGGTAATCACGATGTCTACTGAATGTTCGCTGTGGTCAAGGTGAGAAACCATAGGCACGATGTTGCTTATAGCGCCTTCCTTAGATTCCGACGGGCAGCTGAAAATTGAAATGTAGGCATTGCGTGTGAAATCGCCCGATCCGCCTATTCCGTTCATCATCTTAATACCCGACACATGCGTAGAGTTCACATTACCGAAGATGTCGGCTTCGATAGCAGTGTTCATTGAGATTACACCAAGACGGCGTACTATTTCAGGATGGTTGGAGATTTCGCATGGACGAAGCAACAGCTTGTCGCTTAGTTTGTCTATGTTGTCGAAGAATAGCTTGTTGGCATCGTTAGAGAATGTCATCGAGCTTGAGCTAGCGAATTTACACTTACCGCTCAATAGCAAGTTCACCACAGCGTCTTGCACCACCTCGGTATACATTTCAAACACCGGCACTTCTGGGTTTGCCTCTAGGCTGGCAAGCACAGCGTTAGCGATGTTGCCCACGCCCGATTGAAGCGGCAAGAATGTCTTAGGGATTCTGCCTGCGCGCATTTCGCCTAGCAAGAAGTCGCAAACGAAGTTTCCGATACGCATAGTCTTCTCGTCAACTGGTGAGAACGCTCCTCCACCTATTGATTCGCTTGTCTTCACCACGCCTACGATTTTCTTAGGGTCAACCTTTAAAACTGGGCTTCCCACACGATCGCTGGCAGTGTAGATAGGTATCTCACGACGGTAAGGAGGGTCAAGTGGCACATAGATGTCGTGCAAACCTCTTATCTCGGCTGGTATTTGGTCGTTCACCTCGATGATTATCTTCTCGGCAAGGGCTGCTACGGTAGGGATGTTGCCCACGCCGGTGCCTAGCACGATTTCTCCGTCTTCGCTCACCGATTGAGCCTCAATGATGGCAACGTCAATCTTGCCGTAAGTGCCTTGGCGAATCTTTTGTGCCAATTCGCTCAAATGTAGGTCGAAGTAGTTCAATTTGTGAGCGTTCGCTCCCGCTCTAAGGTCTTTGTTTCCTTGGTAAGGAGTACGTTTGTCTAGAGCGTTTGCACGAGTTAATGCTCCGTCGGTGGCATCGTTGGTCGATGCTCCAGTGAACAAGTTAATCTTAAACTCACGACCTGCCGCATGCTCACGTTCAGCCTTCTCGGCGATAGCGGCAGTCACAACTTTAGGAGTACCGGCCGCCGTGAAGCCCGATGTACCCACATTATCACCATGTTTTACATATTCCGCAGCTTCTTGGGCTGTGATAATAGGAAATGCCATAACTGTAATGTTTAATTAAAAGTTTATTTTTTGTGTTATTAGAATTTACGTTTCAATATCTCGTGTGCCACAATGGCTTTCCGCAAGTCCTCCATAGCAACGCCCGCATCGCTCTGTTTCATGCTGTAGGCTTCGTCGTCGGCAGGAACTGTCTTAATGGTGCTCATGCCTTCATATTGCGGCTTTGGAGTCTGCTTTTTCCGTTCTCGGTGTTTCACGGTAGCCGATTCTTGCGTTTCCCTAGCCTCTGCCACTGGCGTGGCTACGGGTGGTATGGCGGGCTTTTTCTGCTTTTTCATGCTGTCGGCTATTCCGCCTGCAATCACTCCGCCTATAATCAACACAGGAATCAGTATATCCCAAAAATCTTCCATAAAAACACATTAACCCTCAAAAGTAGCAATTATTTTTCAAAATCATCCACTTTTTGTGAAACTTCTTGTTTTTAGGCGGAATTTTACTACCTTTGTGCATTAAGATAAATCTAAAAACTGAGGCTTAGCAGAGGCAAAGCCATAAAAAAGACAATTATTCAAGGTATATTGAAAAAACAAATTATATAACTAACAACAACTTAAAACTAAAAAGCTTATGAAGAAAATTTTTCTTTGTCTTGCTGTCGTTACAGGATTGACTGCAAACGCACAATTGTTTGAAGTCGTTAAGACACAGCAAGTTGAAACAGGCACTAGAACGGAGGCTTACCATCCTCGTTTTATGCCCGACGGAAAATCCCTATTGGTTAGTTCCGAGAACTATCAAGGGTTAGGACTCGTGAGTCTAGAAACAAAACAGTACACTCACCTCACCGACATGGATGGGGCAGGTTATTATCCAGCAATCAGCGATGACGGTTCAACCATCATCACCCGCAACATCAATTATGAGGCTCAAAACATGTCGCTTTACAAGATTGATGTGAAGAAAAGATCACTTACCGTACTAGAAAAAGACATCGAGCATATCAACCGTGTCGACATGTTCAACGGCAACCTTACTTACGCCCTTCAAGGCCGTACATATAAAAAGAGCGTGTCAAAGATGATTACTCCTATCGCGCGTCCTAAGACTGTCCTTGTCACTGAGGAAGATTTGAAGGTCGTTGTTTATATCGACGGCGCGCGTAGTGTGATAGATCCATTATCAACAGAAGAATGCGATGCTCAATACTGCTGGTCTAGCCTTTCTCCCGACCAATCTAAGGTGTGCTTCGTGAGCGGAGCTAACGCTTACGTGTGCAATCTTGACGGTTCAAATTTAGTGAACCTAGGCGAGTTGCGCGCTCCAGTATGGCAGAGCGATGAAGTTGTCGTAGGCATGCTTGACGAAGATGACGGTCACGTGTTCACCGCAAGTGATATAGTGGCTGTGGCGGTTGACGGATCAAAACGCCAAGTATTGACTGCTAAGTCGAGTGAGATTAAGATGTTCCCATCGGTGTCGGCTGACGGCAGCCAAGTGGCTTATAACACTATCGATGGTAAGATTTATTTAATGACTATTAAAAAGAAATAAGCCATGAGAAAGATATATTTACTAGCTTCTTTGTTTGTTTGTTTGTTTGTACTTGACGCTTCTGCCGGTAGCGGAACTGGAACAAGTACAACAAATAAGACCTATACGGCTCAATCTGGTACTGCTAATTTCGGCGGAAAGAAATTCTATATCAATCCGGGACACGGCGGCCACAGCTCCGATGACCGTCCTACGGCAATGCCTCTAGGCGTGGCTATGTTCTATGAGTCAGATGCCAACCTTACCCGCTCTTTCTATTTGAGGGATTTCCTATATAAGAATAATGCCAACGTGAGAATGTCACGTGAATCAAATACCGATAACGATGACCTTCCGTTGTCAACTATCGCTTCTTATTCGAGCAGTTATGGCGGTTACTTCATTTCGCTTCACTCTAATGGTGCTAATGCGAGCGCTAACTATGTGGTGTCATTCTATCGTACCACTTCTTCTGCTCCTTCTACCAACGCTGTTGCGGGTTCTTATGATATGGCTTATCAAGGCTCGATATGGCATGATGCGGTTAACTTGACCAATGAAACCTACGATACTCCTCGTGCTTTGGGTTGCCATGCTTTCTATGGTTATAACTTAGGCGTATTGGGTTCTAACTCAGCTGTTGGATATTTGGTGGAGTCATGGTTTCACGATTATCGTCCAGAATCGCTTCGTATGAAGAGCGATGCCTATAATAAGTTCTTGGCTTGGCAGATTGCACGTGCTGCAATGGTAAAACCGGGTGCTACCGGTACGCTAGGTAGTGTGATTGTGGGCGACATCCGTGACTTGGCTCAATCTTGCGGTTACACCAGTTATACCACACGAGGTCGTGACGCTTATCTTGCTATAAACGGCGCTACCGTTAACCTATACGATTCTACCGGTGCTACACAACTTCAAACTATGACCACCGACGATTGCTGTAACGGTGTGTATGCGTTCTTTGTTGATGCCGGCACTTATTATGTGGAAGTGAAAAAAGACGGTTACAAAACGCAAAAGAAGCAAGTGACCGTAGGGACTAACGCTCAAGTTAAGCAACTATTCAGCTTGACTGCTGGTGCTGACGAAGGAATCAGCGCAAGTGCGGCTTCTGTAGACTTCAGCGCCGATGCCACTACAAATGTGGGCTCTAGCGTTTCGAAATCGTTTACAGTAACAGGGGAAGGATTGACTTCTACTATCTCTGTCACATCAAGCGATTCACAATTCTCAGTTTCTCCTGCCAGCCTTCCTGCAGCTGGTGGAACAGTGACAGTTACATATTCGCCTACTGCGGCTGGCTCGCACACTGCAAGTATCACGCTCACCAGCGGTGATTATAAAACTGTGGTAGTTGCTGAAGGTACAGCTAAGAATCCTCCATTGACGTTCACTGAAGTATGGAACTACAGCGAAACTTCGGCTGTGAATGCAACCGACGGTTGGACTGCCGATAAGACTTTGCTACGCAATATGTGCTATGGTGACGGTAAGTTGTATGTAGCCGCTGTAAGCTCAATAAAAGTGATTGACGCTAAGACCGGCACTTATATTAAGGATCTGGATATCACAGGTGTATCTGGTGGATGGCCTAAACTATGTGACGTTGAATATATTGACGGTAAAATTGTTGCAACCAACTATATTACAAATCCTGATACTCAAGGTGCATTGAAGGTATATGTTTGGGACAATGACAATGCCGTTCCGCGCGTTTTCCTTGAAACTACCGATTTGTGTGGTTTCACGGCAGTAGGGGCAACATTCAATATCAAGGGCGACTTGAACAACGGTACTATTTATTATGCCGCTGGTGGTGTGAATGATATTAATAAGATTGTTAGCTATGATATAGTGGACGGTGTTGCCTCTACAACGGCAAACGGCGTGTTTATCTCAGAGGACGGTACTGAGGAGGGGGCTATCGCTCTAGGTTATGCTCCTCGCGTTGTTCCTGACGTGAATGGCAAAATGTGGATTACGGGACAAAATTATTATCCTGTAGTGGTTGACGAAAATGGTATTATGTATGCTGCTTTGAACCCTGAGGCTCTTGGCAACGATGAGGCTGGTAATGCTATCACTCCATTTGAATTCAAGGGGACTCAATATGCGTTCGCTACAAGATACACCACTTCTTCCGTCCTAGATGAGCGTTTGCGTGACGGTCGTGCGGTACTAGTGGATGCAACCGACGGCTGGGCTAATGCTGAAAGCATCGGTGAATATCCATCGGCAGGTCTGGGAACCACCCGTAACGCTTTGTTGAATACGGCTGTCGAGGTGGCTGTGAATGGTGACCAAGGCGTGGATATGTGGGTGCTTGTACAAAATCAAGGTATCGCGCACTACACTCATGGCACTGCTGTCAATGCTCTAGTTCCTAAGCTATATGTAAGTGAAACTGCTTGGTCGCCAGAGAAGATTTTGGGTGACGGCACTGCTACCAAGATTATCGAAGTGAACGGTGTTAACTTGACTGGCGATGTGAGCTTGGCTATAAGCGGCGACAATGCCGATATGTACTCTATTGATGTTACTTCTATCGACAAGGATAACGGCTATGCCGAAGTTGAGGTGACTTACGCTCCAACTGCTACAGGCACACATGCCGCTACTATCACCGTGACAACCGACGGTGCTACTGCAGCGACTATCGCCCTTAACGGTACTTGCAAGCCTAACACATATCTAGAGGACAACATCACCGAAATGACCGAAGTGTGGGAACATTCTGCTACAAGTGCCCTAGCTGGAGCTACTTGGATGTCAGAGTTCACTTATTTACGTTCTATCGTTGAAAATAACGGTAAATTGTATGTGCTAGAAGCATCTAGTGCTTATAAAGAAATGGCTACGCCTAATATATACATACTTGATGCGTATACAGGCGAATATAAAGGCAAATTGGATGTTACCGGTATGGCTGGCGGTACATTCATAGGTTCTTCATTGTCGAAAATCGACGGAAAGGTGGTGGTTTCAAATATTCCTAATGGTTCTAACGGTTTAAAGGTATACATGTGGGACGATGATAATTCAGCTCCAAATATAATACTAAATGATGCTACTTATACAAGCGCTATTATTGGTGCTTCAATATCAACAAGCGGAACATTGAAGGACGGTCGTTTATGGTTCTTGGAAAATAATGGAACTAAGGCTGTCTACTATACTTTGACTGACGGAACAGTTAGCACTACCGGTACGTCAATTCAATTGTACGGCACTGATGGCACTACAGCATTTGCGTTGTCAAACTCTGCACACGGACAAGGAGAAGTGATATATAATGAGGATGGTACATTCTGGGTGATTGGATATGGTCAATATCCTACATTGTTCAACTCTTCAGGAGTGGCTCAAGGTGCTATGAAGTCGTCAGCATTGGCTGGAAACTCTTCTGGAACAGCGATGAAGATCTTCGATTTCGGAGAAAAGAAATATGCTGCGGCAACTACATATTTAAGCTCAAATATACAAGGCGGATTCGTTCTTGTTGATGTGACTGACGGAGCGACTGAGGCTGCCTCTTATGCGGGTCTATATCCGGCTGAGGGTCTAGGCACTACAGGAAATGCTCAGCGCTTGTCCTCAATTTGCCAATCAACTCGTGACGAAGGTCATACTCTAGACGTTTGGGCTTGTGTTCCGCTTCAAGGTATTGTGCATTATACTTATGCCGGCCGTGTGGAGATTCCGACTGGAGTAGAAGAAGTGGGCGTTGCTGAGGCTGAAATGAAGGTTTGGGCAGAGGCAGGCGTATTGAACGTGACAGGCGTAGAAGCGGCTGAGGTGAATGTTTACTCTATCTCTGGCGCTTTGGTAGCTAACGCTAGGGCTGCTCAACAAGTAAATGTGGCTGGTTTGCCAGCCGGCATATATGTGGTGGCAGTGGTAGACGTTGCTGGCAACGTGCATACTGCTAAGATTGCATGCAGATAATTCCATTTATTTCTTTCATACTATTGTAAACAAAACTCTGATTACTGAGGGTCGTTGCTCTGTGAAGAGCAGCGGCTCTTTTTTATAAATGGCACTCTCCAAGTGCGATACTAGTATGATTTTCTTTTTCCGCACGTGGCGGTCGCTTCCCGGCGACCTTACGAGCGGTTAGTATGCAATTCAATGCCGTTCGGCATTGGTTGCCTCCCCTTGAGAAGTACGCACGTGTGTAACTATTCAGACACAGCGGATAAATCTAGTTGGCGAAGGTGTGAATTCACAGCTAGCTTGTGTTTCCAGTGGGGGCAGAAGTAATGCCGATAGGCATTGCACGGTGTACTAACCGCGCGTAAGTGAGCCGATAGGCGAAACGCCACGTGCGGTAAAGAGAAACACAGCCGTAGCACTTGAAAAGTGCCACTACGCTAAGACTAATGAGAGTGGAATGGTGCTGTGGATGACCGTGTCATGAGAGAGGGTGTAGAAGTAATGCCGTTTCGTAAGTTAAAAAATGAAAAAATCGAGGATAGCTGCAACGAATTGGGGTACTAATACGTCTAATGTATAAAAGAAAGCTAAAACCAATTTAATCACGAGAAATTAAAAACAAGAACAGATATGAAAAAGTTATTATTAGGACTATTTTTTGCATTATGCGCGGCGCCGTCTTTCAGTTCGTGTGCCGTGAGTTGCGGCAATGCTAATGCGGGCAATAAGATGCCGCTAGTGAAGTATGCAGGACCGCCTGCGGCAAGATTCTCAACCATCTTGAACAATACGGCAGTCGATGTAGTGTTCACGCAAGAGAGTGATTATAAGGTAGAGCTGATGTGTCCCGAAGGATATGACAAATATATTAATGTGAAGATAGCCGGCGACGTGCTGACTGTGGATTATACCGATGCTTATCGCAACGACAAAGGCTTGTTCGGGAACAAAGAGATGAATCGTGCCATGTCTTACAGCAAGGTTTATATATCAAACGCCTCATTAAGCAAAATACAGGTGAACGGCTCTAGCGAATTCACGGTTAACGGCGATTTGCGTGTCGAAATGCTGAACTTGCAGCTTAACGGCTCTGGCGACATCAAGTTGAATGGGGTGCAGTGCAGGACCTCGCTGCTTGCGTCGCTTAACGGCTCCGGCGATATTGAGCTGCGCAGGGAGTTGAAGGCTCCCGATGCCGAGTTGCAACTCAACGGAAGCGGTGATGTGGATGTGGCAGCGGTGACTGCCGAGAAATTCAGTTGCGCGCTCAACGGAAGTGGCGATATGGAAGTTCGAGAGGTGGCGGCTGTGGCTGTAAGTGCCACGCTCAACGGAAGTGGCGATATGGATGCGGGCAATATCTATGCCGAAGTGGTAAAAGGCACGCTCAATGGCAGCGGCGACATGGAGTTGCAAGGGAAGTGTAACAGTGCGGTGCTTAGGCTGACTCGCTCGGGCGAAATATCGGCAAAGAGGCTCGAGGCTGAAGAAGTGGATGCCGAAGTGGTTGGCTCGGGCGATTTGGAGTGCTATCCTGTCTATAAATTGAAAGCCCGCGTGAAAGGCTCAGGCGAAATACGCTATAGGGGTAATCCTGAGTTGGTGGTCGATGCGAAACGCGGCTCGGTGTCGCGCCTCATAGATGACTAGACGTGCGCCAAACTTTCGATTATTTATAAATTTCACTAAATAACTGCGTTTTTTTAACTTTTTACGCCTTTAATCTTACAATCTGTAAGTGTATAAAAGTTAAATTATTTAACATAGACGGTTTTTGTAATCATAGCCAAAATTTCTTTTATAACTCTCGATTACAGCTTAATAGCCCTATTTTTATAGTATGTGGAAAGTGTTCAAGAATCTAAAAATCGTTAAATGTGTGTAAAAATAAAAAGATGTTAATTGCTATTTAACCTAAATACTATACCTTTGTAGCTATGTTAAATCCCAAAAAAGTGTCCTTTTTGACCATAAATAGGGGTGAAACATGCCGATAGAATGAAAAGTGAAAGTCGTCTAGCTATTTTATCTGGCTCTTGCGAGTCGCTTTTTGTTGTATGGTAGCAGAAATCCGCATTTCATCAGCAGGAACGCTTTAATGAGGCGGAATTTATGAAATTAGAGAGAATAAAGAGAGTTAAAATAATGTATGTATAATTTTTATGTAAAACTATGAGAAAGCTGTTATTCCTATTAATTACAGTTTGTACCATCACTTTGGCGGCTAATGCCCGCACAGTGACTGGTAAGGTAGTTGACGCTAGCAACGATGAGCCATTGGTCGGGGCAACAGTATTGCCTATCGGCGGTGGTCAAGGTGTGGCTACAGGCGTTGACGGAAGTTTTGCTCTTAACATCACTGATGCGGTTAAGAGTATAAAGGTGTCTTACGTTGGTATGAAAACTAAGACAGTACAAGTAGGCAACTACATGCTAATTAAGCTAGAACAATCTGGCGAAATGCTAGGTGAGGTTGAAGTTGTCATGGCGTATGGTTCTCAAAAGCGTGAGGCTCAAACAGGTGCTATTTCAACTGTGAACGCGAAAGAGATTGCCGATGTCCCTGCATCTTCTATCGACAAGATGCTTTCTGGTAAATTGGCGGGTGTGATGATTACATCAAGTTCCGGTCAACCGGGTTCATCAACCAGTATCCGTATCCGTGGTACGTCTTCAATCAATGCATCAAATGCGCCATTGTACGTAGTAGACGGTATGCCTATATCTAGCGGTGACGAGGCTGACCTAGTAAACACTAACAATGCTATCGCAGCTATCAACCCTAACGACATCGAGAGCGTTACAGTGTTGAAAGATGCCGCTGCTGCCAGCGTTTACGGTTCTCGTGCTGCCAATGGTGTGATCTTGATTACTACAAAGAGCGGAAGAAGCGGTAAGAATACATTTAATGTGCGCGCGCGTTTCGGTATCTCGTCTTTGGCTAACGATAACGATTGCGGCATCATGACAGCTCAAGAGCTTCTTCAATATCAACGTGATGCTGTGATTAACGCAGGCAAGAATCCTGATGATCCTACAGTGGGCGCTTCATATTATCGTCCTTACGAGCTTTTGAGCCGTCCGTTGACCAACTGGATGGATCACTTCACTCGTAAAGGCAAGATGCAAGAGTACGAAATCAGCGCGTCGGGCGGTAACGCTAAGACTAGCTACTATAGCTCTTTGAACTATCACAACAACGAAGGTATCTACTATGGTGTCGGTTA
The DNA here is from genome assembly GCA_964606575.1 of uncultured Muribaculaceae bacterium. Taxonomy (GTDB): domain Bacteria; phylum Bacteroidota; class Bacteroidia; order Bacteroidales; family Muribaculaceae; genus RGIG4576. Next base: position 21,000 of record CAZSHA010000005.1, read on the forward strand.
TAAGAAAATCGGCGCTCGTTTCAACGTAGACCACGAGTTGAACAAGTATTTGAAGACCGGTGTGCGTGCTAACCTAGGCTACACTTACGCTGAGGACGTTCCTATGCAATCGCTTTACTACAGCAACCCGGCATTCGCTGGTATGACTATGCTTCCTTGGACTGAGGCTTACGACGAGCAAGGAAATCACAACACCAATATTCCGGAAAACTCAAACACTAACCCTCGCGCTACTGCCGAGTATGATGACCAATGGGAAAAGACTTATAACGTTCAAGGTAGCATGTACCTAGAATGGAGGCCGCTTCCTCAACTTACTTTCAGGACCAACAACGGTGTCGAAATGAAGTTTAAGGAAGGTCGTCGTTACTGGTCACAAGAGGCTTCTAACTATTCAACCGGTTATCCTGTGCTTCAGACAACTAACACTACTTACCGCACACTAACTACATCTAACACCGCTAGATGGCAAGATGTGTATAACGATGTGCACAACGTGAGTTTATTGGTGGGTCAAGAAGCTACACATGACTATTCATACTACTACTACGGATATTCTGACGGTCTAAACCCTGAAATCCCATTCCACTCATCTGGTTCTAACTATGAAGTTGGATATAGCAATGGTACAGTAGGTCTTATGTCATTCCTAGGAATCTTAGACTATAACTATGATTCTCGCTACTACTTGCAATTGTCGGGTCGTTACGACGGTAGCTCTAAGTTCGGTAAAGAAAACCAGTGGGGTTTCTTCTACGCTATAGGTGCTTCTTGGAACCTTCACAACGAAGCGTTCATGGAATCTTACAGAGATGTGTTGAACCGCTTGAAGGTGCGTGCTAGCTACGGTATCAACGGTAACGACGGTATCGGTAACTATCGCCAATACGGTGTTTATGCATCTTCTTACTATAACGGTGTTCAGGGCTTGATTCCTTCAACTCCAGCTAACCCAGAACTTTCTTGGGAAAAGAACAAGTCGCTTAACGTGGGTGTTGACTTCGGTTTGTTTAACCGCGTGAACGGTAGTATCGACTTCTATACACGTAAGACTACCGACATGTTGTTGAGCAAGACTCAATCTTCAACATCAGGTTTCAACACAGTGCTTTCTAACATCGGTTCAATGCGTAACACAGGTGTTGAATTCCAAGTGGATGTTACAGCTTATGAGAACAAGGACTTCAGATGGGACGTAGGTCTTAACCTATCACACAACAAGACAGAAATCCTTGAACTAGCCGGCGAAGAATTCTTGTCATATAGCAATGACAGCCGTCTACGCCACGTAGTGGGTAAAAGCATGTACACTTTCTATTTGAGGGATTACTATGGAGTGAATCCGGTTAACGGTGAAGCTCTTTGGGTAACTGAAGACGGATCTTTGTCAAACAACATCAGCGATGCTCGCTATCACTATTGCGGTAGCCCAGAGCCTAAGTTGACAGGAGGTATCAATACCACTGTTACATGGAAGAACTTCAGCTTGAGCGCTGTAGGTGAATTCAAGGTTGGTAACAAAGTGTATATCGGTGCTGAATATTCTTACTTGAACAGTGACGGTGCTCAAATGAGCATGAACCAAATGAAGTCGGCTCTTAACTACTGGAAGCAACCGGGTGACACCGGCGTGAATCCAAAACCGATAGCCGGTAATACAACAAGCTCTAATTCAATGAATTCTGACCGTTGGTTGGAGGATGGTGACTACTTCCGTATCAAGGACGTTACTTTGTCTTACTCATTGCCTAAGAGCATCATTGAGAAGGCTGGTATGAGCAACGTGAGAGTATACGGTAGCGCTCAAAACCTATACACATTCCACGATGTTAACTTCTGGGATCCGGAACGTGGTGTTGACGGCTTGGGTTATGGTATCTATCCTATCACTAAGACATTTGTGCTTGGTCTTGATGTTACATTCTAATTTTATTAATTGTAAAACAGAACATAATTTATGAAAAAGATAATATTAGGCTTTGCCGTTCTTTCAGCAATGGTTTTCGCTTCTTGCGAGGGCTTTTTGGAAAAAGAACCGGAATTATCTCAAAGCAACGAGTTGACACTATCGACTTACGATGGTCTTAACAGTGCGACTGCTGGTCTTTACACTATGTTCCAAAGCGCGTCTTGGTATGATGGAGAATATATCCTAAGTTCTGAAATGCGTTGCGGTAACGCTAAAAAGCCGCTTCAAGAGCCAGGCTCAGGTCGTTACACAGGATATACCAGCTGGAACTACAATGAAAGTTCAACATCTCCAGTGTGGAGTTATGCTTACTATACTATTTCATGGGCTAACAACGTGATCAACAACGTGGACGCTCTTGACCTGGCTTCTGAGCGCGGCGTTACTGAGCAAGATGTTAAGAACTTGAAGGCTGAGGCTCTTTTCGTTCGCGCATGGTGCTACCACAACTTGGTTACTACCTACGGTCAGCCTTACACTTATCAACCAGAAAGCCTAGGCGTGCCGGTAGTGCTAGTTACTGAAAACGGACAACCTGCTCGTAATACTGTAGCTGAGGTTTATGCTCAAATCGTTCAAGACTTGACTGATGCAGAAACCCTTATGGCTGACGATTATCAACGTCAAGGCGTTAATGACCCGGTTGCGGCTGCCAGCAAGCCTGCTATTCAAGCATTCGCTTCTCGCGTGTACCTATACATGGGCGAATGGCAGAAGGCTGCCGACTATGCTACTAAGGTTATCAGCAGCGGAAAGTACAGACTAGCCGATGCTGACGCTTATAAGGCAATGTTCAGCGCGTCAGTTGCTCCTGAAGGCGGAGAATTCATTTTCGAAGTGTTCGGTGACAAGTTGAACGATTATTGGGACGGCTCAGGATGGACTCACCTTCCTTATATTACAAACTTTGGTGATAACGGTTCGGCTGACGTGTGCGCTACAATGGATCTTATCAACCTATATCAATCCGGTGACGTGCGTCTGGAAATGTATCAAGAGCATAACGGCGAGTACTACTGCGGTAAGTATACCGGTAAGGAAGGACCGCAACCACGCACAACCAACGTGCCTTTGATTCGTATTTCTGAAATGTACTTGAATCGAGCTGAAGCTATCATCAACGGTGCTAAGGTGGCTGGTGTGACTGCTGTAACTGACTTGTTGGCTATCGCTAATAAGCGCGGCTGCGCGGCTGCTGATGCTACTCCGCAAGGCGTATTCGACGAACGTCGTCGTGAGCTTGCTTTCGAGGGTCATATCCACTATGACTATGCTCGTTGCAAGAAGTCTTTGACTCGTACCGACTTCGATGACCTTGTAAACAAGGATGTAACATTCCCAAGTTACATGTGGGCACTGCCAATTCCAAAGCGTGAGCTTGAAGCAAATGCTAATATGGAACAAAACGAGGGTTATTAATCATTTAAAGGCAAATTACGAAAATGAAAAAGTTTAAATTTATATATGGAGTTGCTGCTGCTAGCATGATGTTCTTCGCATCTTGTAGCAATGATACTCCGGTATTTGATGATGCCGACGCTTTTGTAGCCTTTACTAAGACTACGATGAGTGTTGATGAGTTTGGACAAACTCTTGACGTACCGGTGCTTTTGACTTCGCTAAGCGGAATGAGCGGAACTGTGGCTTTCGAGGCTGATTCTACTTCAACAGCGATAGAAGGCGTACACTACACTTTCGCTGGTGAAAAGACTTTGTCTTTCTCAGGTCTTGAAGGCTCAACCCAATACATCAAGTTGAACATTCTTGACAACGACGTGTTCGGTGGTGACGTGAAATTGGTATTGAACCTAACTACTGTATCTGGTGCTAATATGGGCGCAGTGAACCAATGTATTGTTACTATCAAGGATAACGAGCACCCATTGAAGCCTATCCTAGGTGCTTATTCTGCTTATGCTGACACTGGTCGTGGCGAATATGATTATGAGGTGACTTTGGAAGCTGATGAGGCTGACATCCAAAAGGTTTGGATTTGCGACCTAGAACCTTATTTCGCTGCATATGGTTATATAGCTGCCAAAGGTTATAACAAGTTCTATGGTGTTGTTAGCGAAGATATGACACAAATCCGCGTTCCAGCTAAACAAAAGTTGGGATATAATGATGTTGAACTTGTATTGCTGGATCCAGAAACCGGTGATATTCCTGAGGGTGATATTTATATCTCTATTCAAGAAGGTGGCAATAAGCTAGAGTTTGAAACACCTTGGGGTGTAAATGATGATGGCTGGTGGAACTACTCATTCACTACTATTTTGACTAAGAAATAATATTAATAAATTGATCATATTATGAAGAAGATATTATATAGCTTGATGGCACTTGGTCTATTTATGACCAGTTGTGCCGACTTCGATGATCCTGTAGTAGAGAGCTATGCTGCTGGTCCAGATGTTACTATTACCTTGGATGAAACAGGTGATGACTTTATTAAGTTCACAGTGACTCCTGGAGAGGGAACAGCGTTCTACTCTGTATTGGTTGATGAATCTGCAACAGCTGCTGCTGTTGACTCTGTAGCTCTATATAAGGCGCAATATTCTGGTGCAGTGAGCGTGGACGCAGAAAAGCATCCAACTTATACTTATACGATTGAAGCTACACCTAACACAACTTATCAAATCTATGCTGTAGCCGGTTCTGATAAGGGTATTGTAGGTAGCGTGGCTGTAATGGCGGTAACAACGAGCGATTCTGAAGCTCCTCAACTTGCCGATTATCAGTATGATGCTGAAAACAAGGCGATGCTCTTGTTGTTCAGTGAGCCTGTAACTCGTGGAGAGGGTGCTATTACGGTACAAGTTTATAAGTCTAAGGACATTCTGAATCCTGTAACTCTAGCGACTGAAGAGGTGCAAGTGCTTCAACTTAATGCTACAACAGTAGCAATCGTTGCTCCTACAACTGCTCCGGGTGCTTACTTGACATTCAGCTATGCTAAGGGTGCATTCGTTGATGCTCTTGACAATGGTTGTGAGGCAATTACTTCGGGGTTGAATATGCAGACTGGTTCATTCGTTGGTCTTGCAGGTCGCAACACTGTAGTTCCTTTCACAATCACTGAAGCTAATATTACAGCTCCAGCTGTAGGTTCTGTTGTTGAAGACTGGACTCAATTCATCGCAGAGATTACGCTAGATCAAGATATGTATGTAACATCTAGCACTGCTGACAATGCAATCACTGTTAAATATGAAAGTGGTAGATCTGTTAAGACTATTGTATTGAGTAAAGATCAATGGGGCGTAGAAGCTAATACTGTTATCTTTATGCTTCCTGAAGAACCAGCGGCAGGTGCTAATATCTCATTCAGCATTGCAGAAGGTGCGGTAACTGATGCTTACGGTAACGGAAATGAAGCATTTGAAAGCTCTGCTGAGTGCTGGACTATGTTTGATTTTACTGCTACTGAAGAAATGGTATTGCGTACGTTCCAAGGCGTGGGAATTAGTGCGTATGATGGCGCTGAGGTTGACTTGGGTAAGATCACCCTTCACAGAGCTGCTAATTATGACGAATATATGCCTGATGGAAAGCCTGCTGTTGTAATCACTGACTTGCTTGTTAAGGGTAGCGAAGTCCTAGGTTATTACGATTTGGATAATGCTAAGGTTTATATTGGTGCTTATTACGGAGTAGGTGAGGTTACACTTAGCAACGGTAGTACATACGGTTCAATAACATATTCATTAGCCGGTAATGATTGGATTGAATGCGCTATCAATTCAGACGGAACGTTGACTACTACTGATTTAGGCTGGGTGGCAACTACAACTGATTATCAATCAGCAGTAGGTTGGTTAGACCAATTCTCTTTGTCTACATTTACTCCTGTTGCTGATGCAACTACAGAATCGGTAAAGGCTAACTCATTGAGAAAGGTTGATGCAAAAGTTGCAAAGAACCTAAAATCTTTGAAGAAATAAAGATTGCTTTAACATCTTGATTTATGGGCGATGTGTCGTGATGGCGCACCGCCCATTTTTTTTACTGTCGCAGCTACCGCGCGTGGCATTTAGCTCAACGTGCCATTTATGCATAGAGTGTGATGACTCTCGGCATTGTATGGAATCGGAGGTAGACGGCGGATGAACAGAATTTGCCAAGATTTGTTTAAAAATTTGGGGCGTATAAGGCTGTCGTAATAAAAAACATATAAACTTGTTTCTTTTTCGCTCACCTTTGTGTATATTTGTAAATTAAAACGTTTGTTTAATTATAAAATCAAACTGAAAGATGAAAAAGATAGCATTATTCATATTTAGCGCATTCTTGGCTGCGGCTGGTTTTGCGGCTGAGATTTCGCAAGACAAGGCGGCTAGCGTGGCTACACGCCTGATGGCTGGCAAGGATGTTGCGGTGGACGGTATAAAAGGAATCCAACCAGTGTACCAAGGCGGAGAAAAGGCTTACTATGTGGTGAATTTTAATCCGCAGGGGTGGGCGTTGATAAGCGCCGACGACATGTCGACACCTCTAATCGGCTATTCGCCGGAGGGTGCTTATGATGTGGCAGGCGTTCCTGATAATATGCGTTCATGGCTGAGTGTATATGGTGAGCAGGTGGTTCAGAATGCTAAACTGAAGGGCAAACGTGCCGAAGGTTGGGACACCGGAGCTAGCCGGGCTACATCGAAATCGGTCGGCACACGAGCTGTTGGTAAGATTGATGCTTTGGTGAAAGTGAATTGGAATCAAGGAGGAAAATATAATAAATATTGTCCGTCTAACGCTTCTGGACGTGCTGTCGTGGGCTGTGTAGCCGTGTCAATGGCACAGGCTATGAGCGTAGTTCAATATCCACCACGTCCAAAAGGATCTTTTGGTTATGAATGTGCCAATTTTGGATATGTATCTTGCAACTATGATAATGAAGCCGATTATAACTGGTCTAATATATTGTCAGGAGCTAACGATTACGATGATGTGGCACGGCTGCTTTTCCATTGCGGCGTGTCGGTGAGAATGGATTATGGAGTTGGCGGCTCGGGAACACAGAACTCTTACATCGCTAGCGCATTGAAAAATCATTTCTCATATCCAGCGTCGGTGGTTTCTTATGGTCGTGAAAGCATCGGTGATGATAATGTGTGGAAAAACTTGATTCTTACGGAGTTGAGCGAAGGCAGAGTTGTATGCTACGCTGGCGCCGACTTGACTAAGAGCTATGGTCACGCATTTAATCTTGACGGATATGACGGCAGTGCCTATTTCCATATCAACTGGGGATGGGGCGGCTCTTATAATGGATATTTTTCTATCGACAACTTGCGCGACTATACAATGGATATGAGCTATACGGCTCAGCACCAGATGGTAATCGGAATACGTGCTCCGAGTGAGAAGCCTAGCAATATCACGCTATCCAGCACTTCGGTGGCAGAAAACAAGCCTGCCGGAACAGTTGTGGGCGACATCGTGGTGGAGAGCGAGGCTACTGATCCTGTGTACACCTACGAGGTGAAGGGCGCATGGAGTCCTATTTTTGAAACTTATATGTCGGTACCTTTTGAGGAAAAAGACGGCAAACTTGTGACAACTCAGGAATTGTCGGCAAGTGACCCTAACTATTACGATCCTGTCACAAAAACTGTGGCTTACACCGTGACTATCACGGCCACTAATACGGCTCTGAAGGCTTCGGTGACGCGTGATTTCAAGATTACGGTGAAGGCATCGAGCGGAATAGACGATGTGTTGAGCGACGACGATGCTCCAGCTGTATATTACAACTTGCAAGGCGTGAAAGTGGAAAATCCTGAAAAGGGCATCTACATAAAGAAGCAAGGTGCTAGGGCTACCAAGGTGGTGCTTTAACCTCTTGACGACAAGGATATTTATAGGAGAAAAAAGATAGAAATTTAATAGAAATGATTATGAAAAAGCATGTTTTGACTATAGCGATGTTGGCGGTGGCAATGTTGGCGACCGCTCAATATTCGCCTAACACCAAGTGGCCTTATCTGTTCGAGAATTTTGAGAATGGCGTTTTGTACCGTGACAAGGAGCATAGTGAAGAGGCGATGTTCAATATCCATTTCATGGGGAACACATTGCATTATGTGAGCCCTACCGACGAGAAAATCTATACGGCGAAATATAACCGTATGGATAGCATAGTGACAAGTCATGGCACGTTCGTGCAGGGCATTGACGGACAAATGATGCAAGTAGTAGCAAAGTCGGGCGAAAATATGGTGTTGAAGTTGGAATATGCCGATTTCGATATGCTGTTTGAAACAGGCGGAGCTTACGGATCCAGTTCAAGCACTTCGGCTACGCGCAAATTGTCGTCGCTCGACCTAGGCGGTTTGAATAATCCTAAGTTGGGCTTGCTGTTGCAAGAAAAGAATGACGGTGATGACTTGAGAATACGCACACGCTATTACATACGTGTGGGCGGCAACGATGTGGAGGCTAACAAGGGCGATATAGAGGACTTCCTAGGCGAGGAGAAGAAGGCTAGTTGGAATCAGTTCTTGAAAGCCAACAAGATAAAATGGAAAAAAGTGGAAAGCCTAGCCAAGGTGCTAGAGTACTTCAAATAAAAAATACGGCGTGAGTGGTGAGCGATGCCGATTCTGAAATAGCACTTCCAAGTGCTATTTTTTTGTGCCATAGCCACCGTGCGTGGCGAAAATTGGCGAAAATTGGTGTAATAGGAGTAATGGGAGATATAAAGGGCGGAGTGAATTAGTTTTTAGGGTTTTGATGATTATTTTAAAGAATTTTGCTAAATTTGCAAATTCATTAAAATGAAAACCATGTCTTTGGTGGCTTGATATGCAAAAAGTGGGCTGAAACCTAGGACATTATTAACGTCATTAGAAACTATTTAATAGAAGTATTAACGTCATTGGACAATAATTATAACGTCATTATAAACGTCTAAAAATGAGATATTAACGTCTTCCGTTGGAGTCTTAGCTTTATCATGGCGTAAAAAAGGAAAACAAACAACTTATTAACTCAGAACTAAAAACTAAAAGGCTTATGAAGAAGATTTTTCTTTGTATTGCTGTGCTTGCCGCTTTTGTGGCTAGCGCGCAACAGTTTGAAGTCACTAGCTTGAAGGAAGTTAAGACTTTCGGAGCAGGCGTGATGACTTATCATCCTCTTTTCATGCCCGATGGTAATCTGCTTGTTACGACTGAGAACTACAACGGTCTAGGTATAGTGGATGCTAAGACGGGTCAATTCACTCAACTTACCGACATGCAAGGCGCTGGCTACTATCCGGTGATCAGCGAAGACGGTAAGACTATTCTTACCCGCAGTATGGATAAGAAGAATTTCACCCAAAACATTTACAGCTTGAACGTGGCTTCTAAGAAAGCTACTTGCCTGGTGAGCGGCATAGGTCATGTGAACCAAATCGCCCTATACGGCGGCAAAGCTATGCTTGCGGTAGACGGCAAGGCTGTGACAAAGACAGCGATAAAGGATTTCACGCCTACGCGTAAGATGAACTACAACGTGCTAGTTACCGAAGAAGACTTGAAGATTGTGGTTTACCGCAATGGCGCACGCACCGTGCTTGATCCTCTTGCAGGCAAGATTGACGGCGTGGATGCTCAATATATTTGGACAAGCCTATCTCCCGACGGAAAGAAAATCTTGTTCTGTTGCGCCGACTTTGCTTATGTGTGCGACCTTAACGGTAAGAACCTAGTGAAGCTAGGCTTCATGCGTTCGCCAAAATGGCGCGGCAACACTCACGTGGTGGGTATGCTTGATGCCGACGACGGCTATTACTACACTTCTAGCGATATAGTTATCGTGGGTGTTGACGGTAAGGGTATGCAACAGCTTACACCTTCTTCTAACGAGATTAAAGTGTTCCCATCTGTGTCGGAAGACGGCAGCCAAGTGGCTTACCACACACTAGATGGCAAGATTTATTTAATGACTATTAAAGAGAAATAAGCCATGAGAAAGGTGTTTTTATTAGCTTCAGTGCTTTTCGTGTGTCTAAGCCTAGGTGCGGCTTCTAAGTGGAAACTATATGTGAACCCCGGTCACGGTGGTTACACTTCTAACGACCGTCAAACTGCGATGCCTGCTGTGAATGGCGTTAAACTTCCCGTGGGAGATAACGGCTTTAACAGTAGCAACTGCTTCTGGGAATCGTCAGGTAACACTTATCGTGCTTGGGGTATTGAGTATTTTTGGAATAAGCGTGTGGTGGAAGAAGGCTTAGCCGCATCTACATCAATAAAATTGTCGCGTTATGACAATACTCAATCAGGTGACTTGACTTTGTCGACTATTGCGGCAGCATCGAACTCATACGGCGGCTATTTTATGTCGTTGCACACCAATGCTGGTAACGCTAGCGCCAACTATATGATTGTAATGTGCCGTTCAATATCGTCATCAAATTATGCGGCTTATAGCCAAACTTCATTGGATATGGCAAAGTCGGCTGCTAATTGGCATGACTATGTGAACATGACAAGCGAAACTTATAACACTCCTCGTGGTATGACCGACCGCCAATTCTATAACGGTTCATCTCTAGGCGTGCTACGCACAAATAACGCTCCCGGATATTTGGCTGAGTCATGGTTCCACGACTATCGTCCAGAAGCATTCCGTATGTGTAGTTGCGGTTACAACTATTTCCTAGCATGGCAGCTTATGCGCGCTTACCTTGAAAATCCAGGACTTGACGGAGTTTATCTATATCCTATTATTGTAGGTGATATTCGCGACTTGTCAAAATCTTGCGGTTATACAAGCTATACAACTCGTAGCCGTGACAAATACTTGGCTATCAACGGTGCTACCGTAACATTGAGAAACGTTAATACAGGCGGAACAAAAACATATACTACCGACCAATTCAACAACGGTTTCTACACATTCTATGATTGTGTTCCCGGAGCTACTTATGAAATTACAGTGTCTAAGAGCGGTTATAAGTCGCAAACTAAGACTATAACAGTGGCAACAGAAGCCGAGGGCGGTGCTAAGGGTACGCAACACAAACTTAACTTCGACTTGGTGGAAGGAGAGGATGAACCAGTAGCATCTATAGCAGTATCTCCTGCAACTGTTGAGTTCGCCGAAGTGACAGTGGGTGGTACTAGCTCACAAAGCGTTACAGTGACTGGAACTTCATTGACCTCAGCAATCTCAATTTCTTCAAGCAATACTGCGGACTTCTCGTTGTCGGCAACATCGGTAGCGGCTGCAGGCGGTTCGTTCACAGTAAAATACAATCCATCGGCAGCTGGAAACCACTCTACTACAATCACATTGAAGAGTGGTACGGTTACTAAGACTATGGTGGTGAGCGGTAGCGCTAAGAACCCTCCATTGTCGTTGACTGAAGCTTGGAACTTCTCTGAAACTTCGGCTGCGGCTCCTTCAACCGGTGAAGATTGGACTAGCAGTAAGTCAAAAATGCGTAACATGTGCTATGGTGACGGTAAACTTTACGTAGTGAATGCAGAAGATGGTGAAATCAACATTATCAATGCTAAGAGTGGCGTGAAGTTGGGCAACCTTGATATGACAAGCGTTGACGGTGGCACATTGAAGGTGATAGATGTTGAATATCTTGACGGTAAGATTATTGCATGTAACTTGGCTGTTGCTGATAAGACTGATGCTCTAAAGATATACGTTTGGGATAACGACAATGCCGCTCCACGTGTGATACTTGAAACAACCAATATAGGCGGAACAGTTCGTCTAGGCGATACTTTCAACTTGCTAGGCGACTTGAATAACGGTACATTCTATTTTGCCGAGGGTGCTGCTAATACCACAACCAAGGTTGTGAAGTATGTAGTAGCTGACGGTGAAGTTGCAACAGAGCCATCAGTGCTTGCTGTAACAGAAGATGGTAGTGATTCTACCGGTGTGCAATTCGGTTTGTCGCCTCGAGTTATCCCAGAAGCCGACGGCAGATTCTGGTGTGTAGGTCAAAACTACTATCCTACATTGTTTGACACCGATGGTCTTGTGATGGCATCTCTTAATGCCGAGGCTCTAGGAAACGATAATGCTGGAAATGCGTTCAAGGCATTCACTTTCAAGGGAACTACTTATGCAGTTGCTACACGCTATGAGGCAATAAGTGACGGTAGCGGTGACGGTACTATAGATCCAACCCAAGCTGCTGACTTGGCGACACGTTTGAAAAAAGGTCGTGCAACTCTAGTTGACGTGACCGACGGTTGGGCAAATGCTACTCAACTAGCAGAATATCCTGCCAATGGTCTGGGTGATACTCGTAACACTTCATATAGCGGTGGTGTGGAAGTATCGGTTAACGGTGACCAAGGTGTTGACCTATGGGTGCTTATTCACAATCAAGGTATAGCATATTATAACTATGGAACAACAGTTGACAAGACTCAATATCCTAAGTTGTATATCGATGACAAGACAGCTTGGGCTCCTGAAATGATATTAGGCTCAACACCAGAAACTAAGACTATTGAGGTGAACGGTGTGAACCTATCAGGCGAAATCAGTTTGACACTAGGTTGCGAAGACGGTACTTCTGCTTCGATGTATTCTGTTTCAGTTGATGATACAGAGGCTTATTCAATAGCTGAAAATGATGGTTATGCTAAGGTGAAAGTTTCTTATGTTCCAACAGAGGAAGGTACTCACCCTGCAACACTTACAATCTCTACAACAGGTGCTGATGATGTGGTAATCGCCCTTAACGGTACAAGTAAGCCTAACACCTACTTGGAGGACAACATCACCGAGTTGACCGAAGTGTGGAACTATAGCGGTAATAGTACAGCCACACAACCATCTTGGTTGAATTTGACAGGCGATGGATCTACTCGTTTCATAGCGTTTAATGACGGTAAGTTGTATGTATTGAATTGTTCACCATGGGGAACGCCTGAGGTTAATATCCTAGATGCATATACAGGCGAAGATACAGGAGAAAATGTGAATTTGGAAGGCGTGTCAGGTGGTCTTACTGCTTTGTCAAGCATCAGTTTCGTTGACGGTGTGCTAGTAGGTGCGAATGCGTCAAATGCGAACCATACGTTTACAGTATATGCATGGAAAGACGGCGTAGCTACGGCTCCAACCAAGATACTTGAAGATGCTGTTCACGGAGGCTTGGTTATGGGTTCTAACGTAACAATAAGCGGCAACTTGACCAACGGACGTATTTGGGCTACCGATGACGCATGTAATAACGTGTTATATTATGCAATAACAGGCGGAGTTGTAAATACGACTCCTGAGGTATTGGCATTGACTGATGCTAGTGGTAACGCTATATCTTTAGCTGGTTCACGTGGAGCATCACCAGTGATACCAAACGAGGACGGCACATTCTGGGTAGACGGAAAAGATAAGTACCCAATATTGTTTGATGCTACAGGAAAGCAAACTGCGACAATGCAGACAGGAGCGTTTAACAACAACCCTTATGGTACAGCATTGGAGTTCTTCGATTATGGTGAGAAGAAGTATGCGGCAGCAGTATCTTATGGTTTTGATGATGATGGAAAGGCAACACAAACTAACGGTTACTTCACGTTGATAGATGTGACAGACGGTGCAACTTCTGCATCTTCATACGTTGCTAAGTATCCAGCAGATGGTCTTGGGTCAACAGCGAATGATCAAAACATGTCTTCAATCTGTCAATCTACTCGTGAAAATGGCGATATACTTGACATTTGGGTATGTTGTGTAAGGCAAGGTGTTGCGCACTATAGCTACAACGGACGCAAGACTATAGACAATACTACTGTGGGAGTTGAGGACGTAGCAGCTAAGGCTGAAGTTAAGGCATGGGTAGCCGACGGCATGTTGAATGTGGCAGGCGTAGAGCCAGTTTCAGTGAGCGTGTTCTCAATATCAGGTTCATTGGCTGCTCAAGCAACAGGCGATCAAGCAATCGACATTTCAGCATTGCCAGCAGGTATTTATATCGTTGCTATAGTTGACGTTGACGGCAACATGTACACTGCTAAGATAGCTTGCAAATAATTTGTAAGTAGTTTTAAAATTATAAATTAATGGAATCGCTGCTCTGTGAAGGGTGGCGATTCTTTTTTATGGGCTTTTGTGTTAAAACGCTTTATTGGGAGCAAAGAAAATCGTACCTTTGTCAATGTGTTTTACGGCAAAGCCAAAAGAAGGCTTTCCTTTAGGAAGATTGTTTTATGGAAAAAATTAATCCCAACAAGATAAAGCTCTCCTACGCAGGGGAGGAATATGCTAAAAAATTGTTTATCGAAACCTACGGTTGCCAAATGAACGTGGCAGACAGCGAGGTGGTGGCATCGGTGATGAAGTTGGCAGGCTATGGCGTGACCGACAACATTGACGAGTGCGATGCGATATTGATAAACACTTGCTCGATACGTGACAATGCGGAGCAAAAAATATTCGCCCGACTAAACCAACTATCGACATTGAAAAAACGCAAGAGCGGCAAGCTGATAGTGGGAATTATAGGCTGCATGGCAGAGCGTATGAAAGACGAACTGATAAATGAACATGGGGTTGACCTTGTGGCAGGTCCTGATGCTTATCTAGACTTGCCTAATCTGATAGCTGCTGTTGAAAACGGCGAGAAGGCTATCGACATAGAATTGTCTACCACCGAAACCTATCGTGATGTGATACCCTCACGCATAGGGGCTAACAAGATAGGTGGTTTCATAAGCATTATGCGCGGGTGCAACAATTTCTGCTCCTATTGCATAGTGCCTTACACAAGAGGACGTGAACGCAGCCGTGAGCCTGGCAGCATATTGAACGAACTGCGTGACTTGCAGGCACGTGGATTCAAAGAGGTGACATTGCTAGGTCAGAACGTGAACTCATATAGTTATACCGATGCCGACGGCAACACGGTGAACTTTGCCCGCCTGCTGGAGATTGTGGCTGATGCCGCTCCAGAGATGCGTGTGCGTTTCACCACGTCGCACCCTAAGGATATGAGCGACGAGATAATAGCTATGATAGCTAAGAAGCCTAATGTGTGCAACCATATCCACTTGCCAGTGCAGAGCGGAAGCAACTCGGTGCTTAAAGCGATGAACCGAAAATACACCAGAGAGTGGTATCTCGACCGCATCAACGCTATAAAGACGATGATACCCGATTGCGGCATTTCTACCGACATGTTTACGGGTTTTCATGACGAGAGCGAAGAAGATTTCCAAGAAACATTGAGCTTGATGCGTGAGGTGGGATTCGATTCTGCGTTTATGTTCAAGTATTCGGAGCGTCCCGGAACATTCGCATCGAAAAATTTGCCTGACAACGTGCCAGAAGATGTGAAAATAGACCGCTTGAACCGTATGATTGCGTTGCAGAATGAATTGTCGCTAGAGAGCAACCGCCGTGATGTGGGAAAGACGTTTGAGGTGCTGGTAGAGGGTTTCTCTAAGCGTTCTAAGGATGATATGTTCGGCAGGGCTCAACAGAACAAGGTGATTGTGTTTCCCGCAGGCGATACGAAAGTGGGCGACTATGTGAGGGTGAAAGTTCATAGTGCCACATCGGCTACCTTGCTTGGCGAGAAATGTGAGTGATAAAATATGGAACGGGCGGCAGCTCGTTTCTTGTTTTTGTGATTATGCGATAAAAATAACCAGATAGTTTGACAAAACAGATGAAAGTATGAAAAATGACGTGAAGTTGTGGAATAGTAATTTTGTGAAGGCGATGATAGGTAATTTCTTGCTGTTTTTTGCCTTCTACTTAACGATGCCGTTGTTGCCGCTTTATCTAAAAGATGCGTTCCAAGCCGACAAAGACACGATAGGTTTGGCATTGAGCGGATTCACGTGGGCTGCGTTGCTCATACGTCCGTTCAGCGGTTTTATTGTTGACAATTTCCCTCGCAAGCAGGTGCTGATGTTGTGCTATTTTACCTTTTTCGTGTTTTTCGCAGGGTATTTAGTGGCGGGAACGTTGCTCATCTTCACGCTGATACGAACCGCTCACGGTTTCACGCTAGGGGCGGCTACAGTGGCAAACAGCACGATAGCCATAGATGTGCTATATCCTGAACGTCGTGCTGAAGGTATAGGCTTTTACGGCTTGAGCAACAACTTGGCAATGGCTATAGGTCCTAGTGTGGCTCTATGGATATATCATATCTATCCGAATTTTGACTATCTCTTTGCCTTGTCGCTAGTGTCGGCAGGGATAGGATTCGCTATAGTTTCTACGATAAAAAACCGCCAAATGGATATACCTAAGCGAAACCAGCCTCTTAGCCTTGACCGTTTTTTGTTGCTTAAAGGGTGGAGGGCTGGAATGTCGATAGCATGTTTCGCATTTGCTTATGGTGTGATTTCCACCTATCTTGCCATATATGGCAAGGAAACACTAGGAATAACAGGTGGAACAGGCACATTTTTCATGTTGCTTGCCATAGGCTTGATGTTTTCCCGCTTGATAGGTAGCCGCACATTGCGGCAAGGCAAGATAACCCAAAATGCGGCTGTGGGTGTGGTGATTTCGCTCATAGGCTATACGCTTTTCGCTGGAGTGGAGCAGATGTGGGCTTATTATCTGTCGGCATTGGTGATAGGACTGGGCAACGGTCATTTATTCCCGGCTTATCAAACAATGTTCATCAATCTGGCTCCGCACACGCAGCGTGGCACAGCCAACTCTACGCTTCTCACCTCTTGGGATTTGGGTATAGGCATAGGAGTGTTCTTAGGCGGTGTAGTGGCTGAAGCATATAGCTATCATGCCGCATTCTGGCTAGCTGCCGTAGTGGAAGTGGCTGGTGTGGCGAGCTTCTTTTTGATGGTTCGCCGCCATTTCTTGGCAAATAAAGTGCGATGATACGGCTTATCTTATGCCACGCCTGTTAAGCTCTCGCTGGTAACGTCGGGCGTTAGCCTTATGCTCAGCATAACCTACTGCAAAGTTATGATAGCCAGAGAAATCCTCTTTAGCACACATATATACGTAGTTGTGCGTAGGAGCGTTAAGCACAGCATCAAGCGTTGACTTTTCTGGCAAACGTATAGGACCGGGAGGTAACCCCTTATGCTTGTAGGTGTTGTATGGCGATTCTACTTGAAGCATTTTCCTTGTGATGCGGCGTATTGAGAAATCTCCGATACCGAATTTCACGGTAGGGTCGGCTTGTAATAACATTCCTTTATTGATTCGGTTGATGTATAAGCGTGCCACTTTCCCGCGCTCGTCACGCTTAGCGGTTTCCTCTTCCACGATAGATGCTAGAGTGCTTACTTCATCGGGAGTGAGCTTTATCGCTTTAGCCTTAGCCTTGCGTTCCTCGTTCCAGAAGTTGGTGTAGTTCTTGTACATCTTGGCAACGAAATCTTCGGGCTTGGTAGTCCAATAAAATTCGTAACTATCGGGGAAAAATATAGAAACTATGGTTTGTGGAGTTTTTCCATATTGTTGGCAGAAAGCTGGGTCGGTGAGCAATGATAACAAATCGTTCTTGCTCATGAGCAGTCGGCGACTCACACGTTCGGCAAATTGTTCGGCAGTTCTTACATAATTGAAGGTGAATTTTATGCCAGTCTGTCCGCCGCGTTGCAATTGCTTGGCTGCATTAATCGGTGTCATACCGCTATCTACCATATAAGCTCCTGTGCGTTTGCTTAAATCAATGTCGAGCCAGCCAGCCATCTGTGCGGTCTTGTTTCCGAAATCTTCGCCCAGCCGAGATTTAAGAGAGTCGGCAAACTGCTTGTTGGTCATTTCGGGATAAATGTACACAATAGTGTCTTTCCCGTTTTTGTCGAGGAAAAAAGGGGCTATATAGGCACATGTTGCAACGATAGCAACGACTGCCACGGCAGAAATGATGAGTATGTTACGTTTAGTTCGAGTCATAATAGTGTAGTGTTTATACTAGATTGCAAATATAACGAAAGTTGGCTTAATAGTAAAATTCTGATTATATGTGATGGGAGTGCAATGGATAAAAAAGAGAATCTAATCTCACGACTAAATTCTCCTCCGAAACTTTTTAAAAATTGATTTTACCTAAAAAAACAATATCCTCAAAAAAAGTCGTTTTTTCTGGAAGTGAAGCCCTGAGTGGCGATTATGATTTGTGTTTGGTGGAAAAGGAAAGATAAATCGAAAGTTTTTTGCTGAATGTTTTGGAGATTCAAGAAAATGTCCTATCTTTGCACTCGCTAAATGAAAATTCAGCAATCGCTTGGAAAGGTGGGTGAGTGGCTGAAACCAACAGTTTGCTAAACTGTCGTAGGAGTAATCCTACCACGAGTTCGAATCTCGTCCTTTCCGCAAAAAGAGCTTGGAAAAAAATCCAAGCTCTTTTTGTATTATATATGTTTCTTGTGCCAATGCGAGTGGTCGGGTCGGGTGGCTTCTGCCATGCCGCTAGATGAAGCCGGCGATGGGTTGTCCAAGTTGAGTCGAGGGAGCAAGAATAGCCATGTGGTGATACAGAAAGGCGCGGTGAGCGTGGCAATACCGAATGGTCCGAACAAGGCATTCATAGATCCTTGCATGAACACGGTGACGACGACTCCGATAACAGCCCATAAAGCCGAACGCCAAGTGGGCTTGTAGAACGTGCATCCTATTGCTATACCAGTAAGTACGGCACTAAAGCCGTAAAGCCCGTTTGCCACATCGGCACCTGAAGCTTCGAACAAAATGGCTACTCCCAAAGCAATTGCTGATGATAAGCCTGCCCATATAGCCGCCCATTTTGAACAGAGGTATAGACCGATTAAGAATAATAATCCAGCAACCCATGAGTTAATCAAGAACACTTGCGAGATTCCTTTCAGCCAGTAGTCTAGCAGACTATCTACACTTAAATTGACATCTGGCGAGAATTGGTGCAATAGGCTTGGTGCTGGCATATATTCACCCCATAAGCCGTCGAAACTGTGTACGCTCAATAAGAAAATCCATGTGGAGAACACGAATGGAAATGTGAAAGAGTTGATTTTCCACGATGACATCACGTTGTTGAGTCCTGCACGTACCCATGTGGTCATGGCTGCGCAAACAATAAGAGCTATCCACATGAGCGGAGTATTGGCAAGGAATGAGGGAAAGGCACAGCCCACAAGTATGCCGTTGAATCCCCAAAGACCGCTTTCGCCTTCTTCTAGAGGCAATTTTAATAAATACCCTGTTACAGTAGCCACAATTAAACCTAATACTGCACCTATTGCCACTTGCGGAAGGTTGGCGAATGCAGCCCCGACCGTAATTCCCAGTAAAAAGAATATTCCAGTCCATGCACTGTTTTGGAACATTACTTGACCTGCTCCGCGGAGCAGAATTTTCACGAATTTAGTCAAATCATTCATAATCTCGTCTATTATTGTATACTATCTCCAAGGAAATTCTTTAGGTAGAGGTTTGCCTTTAACAACCCCTCTAACAATAGAACAAATTTCTCGGGCTTTTTCCTTCACGGGTGCAGCTTCTTTTCCTAAAATTTTTACAGAAAGTCCACATTCGTTGGGCAATATGGTGATTCCCAGTGCCGTGTCGTAGTTGAAATAAGGTGTGATTTTTTCATATATAGCTTTTGCGTGGATTGGTGGTGTCATTATGATGATATTGGCGAAAACATCGAATCGGTGCATGATTCCGATGTCGCACACTGGATGCTTGATGGGTTCAATCAAAAACTTTTCACGAAACAGAAGGCGACCATCTATGGTTTCGCCGTGCGAACTGACCGACAGTAAGTCATATTCAAAAAGCTCACCGTCATTATAGTATTTTCTGCCTCCCATAAAAATCTCGGAATAGAAAAGGGTGGCAGTGGGGTGCATGACGAAACGGCTATCGGAATAAAAGCGGGTATGTCGGCATGGAATAGTCGGCTCAGGCAGAAACTCCAGATAGGCATTTTCTTCCAGAGTGAAAACTTGTTCCATTGCCGAATGGTTATACCGCATTTCGGCGAGTTTGGTAGCCGCTCCAGTAGACACAAAAGCAAAGGCATTCTTGCGAACCGTGATAAGTTGCTTATATCGGTCACCATCGACGTTTTGCCCGCCCGAAGATAGGATGTATACGCATGGCATTTCGGGCATTTCTTCGTCGAAATATAGAGCCTGCTGCACAATGATAGGAACACGGCGTTCTAGATTCCTCAAAATGGATTTTCCCTCGTTGTCGAGTTCAAAAACCATGTTGAGAAAGCCAGTTTTGCCAGGGACCCCCACCTTCATAGCCTTTGGCTCGGCTGAATACGGAATTAATTCCTTTGCTTGTTGGTGTGCCATAACGGTTAGCTATTTTATTTTATCAAATAAAGCAGTTTTGAATAGTAGGTCGATAAACTCGTTTATGCCTTCGCCGGTCATGCAATTGGTGAAAATGAAGGGTTTCCCCTGTCGCATAAATTCAGAATCGTGCTGCATCACTTCAAGGCTAGCTCCAACGTACGGAGCTAAATCGGTCTTGTTTATGACTAGAATGTCAGATTGCGAAATGCCGGGACCGTCTTTGCGTGGTATCTTATCGCCAGCCGCTACATCAATTACGTATATGAAGAAATCGACAAGAGCGGGGCTGAAAGTTAGGGTTAGGTTGTCGCCTCCCGACTCGATTAGCACGACATCGGTGTCGGGAAACCGTGACTCCATATCCTCTACAGCCGCAATGTTCATTGATGGGTCTTCTCTAACCGCCGTGTGAGGACAAGCTCCAGTTTCTACGCCCATGATACGTTCCTCTATGAGAATACCTTTGAGCATCTTGCGTACGTGCTTGGCATCCTCGGTGGTTACGATGTCGTTTGTTATAATTAACACTTTCAGCCCTTTTTCAAGCAGTTTAGGAGTGATAGCCTCTATTAAAGCAGTCTTGCCTGACCCTACAGGTCCTCCTATTCCTATTCTACAGATATTTGACATGTTTATAAATAGTTTGAATGTTTTTTAATAGATTAGCTCATGAACATGCGTTGCGAACCCTTTTCGTGTAAGGATGCCATGATGTCAAGCTCCGGGCAGAATGCGTGCATATCGTCTAGCGACATTCTTTTAGCCTGCTCATAGATGCTGTGTGTATCGTTCATAAGCTCAAAAAGTATTTTCTGAGTGTCGATGTGGCTCACTTTCACGCACCTTAAAGCGGCACTTAATACCATGTTTATCGCTCCATACTGATGCGAGTAGAACATTTCTTCCTCGCTTATTCCTAATGAAGCGAAAAACGCACCTTGTACGGCTGGGTATGTTCCATGCATTTCATGCCTTTTAATGTTGTCGGCAACTTGCGTTAATATGGGGGATTGATAGATGCCGTTACCTAATTCAGCCAATTTCCCGCCCATTCGGCATAGCATCTTGCGCGCTTCCTCGTTCATTTTAACCATGAACAACGAGCGATCTGCTAAAGCGATGTCGTCGAAGTTATCCTTGGATGCGGCTCTGTGGGCATGTATGGCGGCGATTCCGTCGCAGAAAGCCGATTGCCGAGCGGTTGACTTGGCGAATTCTTTTAATGTTCGGCTATCGCTTACGAGATTGCTCGCCACAGCTGATTCAAGTCCGCACGAGAAAGCAAATGTGCCTACAGGGCAAGCCGAATCGGAGAACTGGAGCAGCCTAGCGATGCGTATGATGTTATTAGTGTCGCTCATGTTTCTATCGTTAATGACAATGATGCTCATGAGTGGGGCTTTCATGGCTTCTTCCGCCAAAAAGCCTCCTTATTTCGTGTGGAGCAAGATATGGGATAATCTCTGTGCCTGGAAGAAAATGGAAGGTGATGTTTTCTATGTGATGCGTTTCCATCACGCTTGTCATCACTTTCTTATCTACCGTGAGCGGCACATATACCTTAGAGCCTTTCACTACAGCAGGCCAGTGCTGGTTGCCAAGCGCATGTCCTAGTTCAACGGCTGTGTGAATTAAAGTGGCATAATCGGCTGAAACAAAATTACCCATATCTATTACCATCACTTGACTAAGTTCCACTTGGAGGACAACCATTCTTTTTTCAAGTGGCTCATAGAATATGACATCTCCGCTAGATATTTGCGAATGTCGGGCAAGGGCTATAGGATATTCGTTGCCTTTGTCGCCGACTGCGAGGAAACGGCTCTTTTGAGCAGTCCATTGGTCAAGATGAACCGTTTCCACATCGGCTGTTTTGGCTCTTGCACTCCATACGCTGTCGTTATATATGTTTCCTAAAATATCGGTTAATACGTTCATAGAAACTTTATTTAATGATAATTATCCGAACCAGTAGAGTTGACCTAGCGCAAATTCTCTTGCAGGTGGCACATAGGCGTGTCTTCCATTAACGTAGACCTCAAATGTTTCGGGGTTAACGTCAATTTTAGGCATGAATCCGTTACGCACCATGTCGGCTTTGGTCAATTGTCGTGTGCGTCGTACTGGATATATGATGCGTTCTAGTCCATAACGCTCTTTTATACCCAGCTCATAGGATGCTTGTGATACAAATGAAAGACATGTCGCAGGCATGGCTCTTCCGAAGGCACCGAACATGGGTCGCATAACCACAGGTTGCGGAGTGGGTAGCGAGGCATTAGTGTCCCCCATTTTAGCCCAGTTGATAAGACCTCCCTTAATCACAATTTTTGGTTTTGTGCCGAAGAATGCTGGTTCCCAAAGAACCAAGTCAGCCATTTTGCCCTTTTCAACAGAGCCTATGATGTCGCTCACACCGAAAGTGATAGCTGGGTTAATCGTGATTTTGGCTAGGTAACGGAGTACACGGAAATTGTCGTTTTCAGATGAGTCTTCAGCCAACTTACCGCTCACATCTTTCATGTAAGATGCCATTTGTATAGTACGCATGAACGATTCACCTACGCGTCCCATAGCTTGAGAGTCGCTTGTAACCATAGATATTACTCCAAGGTCGTGTAGCACATTCTCTGCTGCTTGAGTTTCTGGACGTACTCGGCTTTCGGCGAAAGATACGTCTGACGGTATTTTGGGATTTAGATTGTGGCACACCATAATCATGTCGAACAACTCGGCTTGAGAATTGATGCCGAATGGAAGTGTCGGGTTGGTAGAAGACGGCAATACGTTAGGCATAGAAGCCACTTTCAACAAGTCGGGGGCATGTCCGCCTCCCGCACCTTCGCTATGGTAGGTGTGGATTGTACGTCCGTCGATAGCCGCTAAAGTGTCTTCCACGTAACCGCTTTCGTTGAGGGTATCGGTGTGAATAGCCACTTGCACATCATATTTGTCGGCAACCGAAAGACACGCTTTGATAGATGATGGAGTTGAACCCCAATCTTCATGAATTTTGAAGCCGCAAGCACCCGCTTCAGCTTGTTCCATCATCGGATATTTGATAGCACAATTGCCTTTGCCCAAGAATCCGATATTGATAGGAAGTTCTTCTGCAGATTGCAACATCAACCGCAAATTCCAAGGACCTGATGTGATGGTTGTTCCATTAGTGCCATCGGTAGGACCGATACCACCTCCGATTAGAGTGGTTATACCGTTGCTCAAGCAATCGTAGGCTTGTTGAGGTGAAATGAAATGCACGTGTCCGTCGATAGCCCCGGCTGTCAATATTAGGTTCTCACCAGAAATTGAATCGGTGGAAGCTCCAGTGACTAGGTCGGGAGAAACACCGTCCATTACATTAGGATTCCCAGCTTTTCCTATGCCCGCTATTTTACCGTCCTTAATACCCACATCGGCTTTAATAACCCCAAGTATAGGGTCAAGTATGGTAACATTAGTGATGACGGTGTCGAGCGATCCTTCATTGGCTGTCATGGTGTTAGCGAGTCCCATGCCGTCACGGAAAGTTTTGCCGCCGCCATAGACTAGCTCGTCGCCATAACCTCTAAGGTCTTTTTCTATTTCGACATAAAGGTTGGTGTTACCGAGTCTGATTTTATCGCCAACGGTAGGGCCAAATAGATTGTTATATTCTTGTCTTGATATAGTTGCCATAATCTATGAAAGTGTTTTAGTTTGATTTGAATCCATATTCGTTCATTCGTTTTACCGAGTTTATAAACTTAGGATAGAATGTAGGAGAATCTTGTCCTCCTGTGTATCCGTTTGTGAGGTCGTTGAATCCTACGACTCGTTGTTTGCCGCCAAAACTTACAACTTCAACTTCTTTTTCCTCGCCAGGCTCAAACCTTATTGCTGAGGTGGCGGGAATGTTCAAGTGACATCCGAAAGTTGCAGGCCGGTCAAATTCTAGATACCTGTTCACTTCAAAAAAATGGAAGTGAGAACCTACTTGAATAGGGCGATCGCCAGTGTTTCTCACTTTAACTCTGGCAGTGTGTCTAGTGGTGTTGTATTCTATGGGTTCGCTTCTTAAAATTATTCCGCCCACAGCTACGGGTTTGTCGGGTATGAACCCATTCTGTATATTGTTATTATCTTTATCCATACATGTTGTAGTGTTGAAGAGTTGATACTAAAAATTAATTATTGGCTCATTTGATAGGGTTGTGGATGCTGACTAGCCTTGTGCCATCGGTGAAAACGGCTTCTATCTGAAGCAATGTTACCATGTCGGCTACTCCATCCATTACTTGCTCTTTTTTCAATACGTTGGAAGCGTAGTTCATCACTTCCTCTACAGTCTTGCCTTCTCTTGCTCCTTCTAAAGCGGCAGATGTGATATATGCTATAGCTTCGGGGTAATTCAGCTTCATGCCCTTTTTCAACCGTCGCTCAGCAATTAGCCCCATAGATAGCAACATCAACTTATCATGTTCTCTTGGTGTCAAATGCATAATAAAAATGTTTTTAAGTTGTAAAATAGATATTCTTATAACATTGCGTGCGTGTAAAAGTTTAGGCAAAACGCTTTTTTCCTATGGCTTAAACACGCAATTTTATTAGCTTTCTTGCGTTTTTAGTTCTTGGTTGGCTAGAGTGTCGTTAAAATATGCTAACTTTGCGAATTGAAATATTTAATTTGACATAGTATGGCTAGAAAAGTAAGAGTACGTTTTGCTCCGTCACCCACAGGAGCTCTTCATATTGGCGGTGTTCGTACCGCATTATACAACTATTTGTTTGCTCGCCAAAATGGCGGAGATATGATTTTGCGTATCGAAGATACCGATTCAACCCGCTTTGTGCCTGGTGCTGAAGAATATATAAATGAGGCGTTGGCATGGCTTGGTATAGGAATAGATGAAGGTGTGCGTGAGGGCGGAATTTATGGACCTTACAAGCAAAGTGAGCGTAGGGATATTTATCGTGAGCATGTAGACCGCTTGTTGGCTGATGGAAAGGCTTACATAGCGTTTGACACGCCTGAAGAACTTGAGGCAAAACGTGCCGAAGTGCAAAATTTCCAATACGATGCGTCTACGCGTATGTCAATGCGTAATTCATTGTCAATACCAGCCGATGAGGTGAAATCTCTTATTGATGGCGGTGAGAAGTATGTAGTTCGTTTTAAGATAGAGCCTAATGTTAATGTGGAGGTTGATGACCTTATCAGAGGAAAGGTTGTCATCAATTCATCAATATTGGACGACAAGGTGCTTTATAAGAGTGCCGACGACCTGCCTACTTACCATTTGGCTAATATCGTAGATGACCATTTAATGGAGGTATCTCATGTGATTCGAGGTGAGGAATGGTTGCCGTCAGCACCGCTTCATGTGTTGCTTTACGAGGCTTTCGGCTGGAAAGATTCGATGCCTCAGTTTGTTCACTTACCGTTGCTGCTAAAGCCTACCGGTAAAGGTAAATTAAGCAAGCGTGATGGAAAGAAACTGGGTTTCCCGGTTTTCCCTATGGAGTGGAAAGATAACGAAGATGTGTGGGCTGGTTTCCGTGAAGAAGGTTTCTTGCCAGAGGCGGTTGTGAATTTTGTA
This sequence comes from uncultured Muribaculaceae bacterium, assembly GCA_964606575.1. Classification (GTDB taxonomy): domain Bacteria; phylum Bacteroidota; class Bacteroidia; order Bacteroidales; family Muribaculaceae; genus RGIG4576. Next base: position 46,802 of record CAZSHA010000005.1, read on the forward strand.
GGTTTGCTTGGTTGGAATCCTGGCGACGACCGTGAAATGTTGTCTATTGACGATATGATAAAGGAATTTTCGTTTGAGCATTGCTCAAAGAGCGGCGCGCGTTTCAACTACGATAAGGCTATATGGTTCAATCATGAGTATCTTATCAATATGCCCGATGAGAAGTTGGCTGAATTGTTCAAGCCAGTACTTGCAGGAAAAGGTGTAGATGTAGACAAGTATAGTAACGAGTTCTTTACAAAGGTGGTATCGCTTGTTAAAGGTCGTATCTCGTTTGTTAAAGACCTTTGGGAACAATCAAAATTCTTCTTTGAAGCTCCAGTTGAGTTTGCCGAGAAAGATATAAAGAAGCGTTGGAAAGAAGATACTCCAGCTATCATGAAAGAGCTTGTTGGTGTTTTAGAAGGAATAGAAGACTTTAGCTCAAAACCATCGGAAGATGTTGTGATAGGATGGATTACTGATAAGGGGTATCACATGGGAAATGTGATGAATGCGTTCCGTCTGACTGTGGTGGGCGAGTGTAAAGGTCCGCACATGTTTGATATTACCGAATTGATAGGCAAAGAGGAAACCATAAAGCGTATAAAGACTGGAATTGAAAAAATAGGTAACGGAATAGATGCTTAAACGCAAGATATATATATTGTTAGCTCTGTTTGCGGTTGTGCTTTCGGCTCAATCGCAAGGAGTGACGTGGAGCGTAGATTATAATCTTATATTCGACAACCGAGAGGGTGATACTTATTACTCGGATGCGAGAACTAATTTTATATCTCGCTTGTCGCCTGAATTGGGAATCACGTTCTTGAACGAAACCCATAAAGTGGCGGGTGGAGTGTCGTGGATTCAGCCTGTTGGGAACGAGTGGAACGACTATAAGTTGTGTCCTACGGTTTATTATCATTATAATGCGTCCGAATGGCGGATGAGTTTCGGAATGTTTCCACGCTCGCAGTTTATCGAGCCGTTGCCTACATTCTTGTTGAGCGACTCGATAGCTTATCATCAACCTAATGTGCGTGGATTGTTGATTCAATATGTTATGCCTAGGGGATATGCAGAATTGTCGCTTGACTGGCGTAGCTTGCAAAGCGAGAAGAACCGTGAGGCTTTCAATGTGAATTTTAATGGGCAATGGAATCCTAAAGGGGTGTTGCTTATAGGTGGTCATGCTCAAGTCAATCATTTGGCAAAGCGTAAGAATGCACCCGAAGGAGAAGGTGTTAATGATGACATAATGGCAAATCCTTATTTGGGATTGAACCTTACTGGTAAGACATGGCTGGATAGCCTTGTGGTTAAGGCTGGGGCTTTGGTGTCGATGCAGCGTTCGCGTGCGGTTGGCGGCTGGCAGAACCGCGCTGGAGTGTTGCTTGATGTGGTTGCCGAAAAGAAGCGAATAAGCGTTGAGGAAACATTGTTTGCGGGTAAGGGTGTTATGCCTTTATATCCTATGTTCGGCAGTTTGCTGAATATGGGCGACCCTTATTTTCAATCTCCGTTTTATAGCAGAACTGATGTGAACTTCCATTTCATACGTGACCGTTTTGTGAATCTTGAAGCATCGCTTGTGTTCCATTATACCGAGAAGGCTTTCGGATTCTGGCAACAACTTAAATTGCGTGTGTTTATGGATGATAATCTATGGAAACGCAGAAATGACAAGGCAAGGTCACATGCCGACTGGTTGCGTAATAACTATTAATAATATCTTTTGAATAGAATGAATTTCATATATAACTTGACAATATCGGCATATCGTTTGGCTGCGAAATGCATCTCGGGTAAAAATCCAAAAGCCGCAAAGATGCTTGCTGGTCAGGCTAAGACATTTGATATATTAAAAGAGAAAATCAACCCTTCCGATAGTTATATATGGATTCATGTGGCATCGCTTGGTGAGTTTGAGCAAGGTCGTCCGCTCATAGAGAAAATAAAGCGAGAGAATCCTGCTCAAAAGATATTGCTTACATTCTTCTCTCCTTCGGGGTATGAAGTTCGTAAGAATTACAGTGAGGCTGATGTGATATGCTATTTGCCATTTGATTTGCCTAAGAATGTAAAGCGGTTCTTAGATTTGGTGAATCCTTCAATGGCAATCTTTGTGAAATATGAGTTTTGGGGAAATTATCTAGGACAATTAAAAAAGAGGGGAATACCCGCTTATATAATATCTTCGATATTCCGTCCGACACAGTCATTCTTTAAGCCTTGGGGCGGCATGTTCCGCAACATGTTGAGATGCTATACGCGTATATTCGTACAAGATGAAGCATCTCGTGACTTGTTGGCGAAAATCGGTGTGACCAATGTAGATGTGTGCGGTGATACTCGTTTTGACCGAGTTACCGACATTATGGCTGCAACTAAACCTTATCCTATAGTTGAAAGTTTCACGAAAGATGCTTTCACGCTCATAATAGGTAGCTCTTGGCAACCAGATGAAGATATAATCATTCCTTATTTCAATGAGCATCCAGAAATGAAGCTGATCATTGCACCTCATGAATTTAGCGATGCTAGGATTGATATGCTGAAGTCACGCATTACACGTAAAACGGTGTGTTATACTGGAACTAATGAAGTTGAAGCGGCTGATGCCGATTGCTTGATTATAAATTGTTTCGGAATATTGTCATCATGCTATCGTTATGCCGATGTTGCCCATATAGGCGGAGGTTTCGGAGCTGGAATACACAATATAAATGAAGCTGCCGTATATGGCATGCCTGTTATTTTTGGACCTAAATATAACAAGTTTAAAGAGGCTCATGATTTGCTTGCTATAGGCGGAGCGTTCAGCGTGCATAGCAGTGCCGAGTTTGTTGCCGTGATGGATAGGATGCTTGCTGATAAAGACTACCTTGAACAAAGCGGCACAAAGGCCAGAGAATATATAGAATCTCAATTGGGGGCGACCGAATATATTTACAAGTCGATATTTGTATAAGTGGATTTTTTGAGGGTGTAAAAAAACGGTTATTGAATAGAATTTTGCTAATTATAAATAAATACTGGATATGAAAAAATATATATTGTCTTTGGCTGTAGCTGGCACTTTGATTTTGCAAGGATGCAGCACGGTGGCTGTAACTGGTCGTAGCCAGTTGAACTTGGTAAGCGATAGTGAGGTGTTGACTTCTAGCCTTACCCAATATAATGATTATATGAAGTCGGCTGCAAAGTCAACAAACAAGGCACAGACTGCTATGGTGGTTCGTGTTGGTCAGAAGATAGCTGCCGCTACCGAGAAATATTTGCGTGAAAACGGACTAGAAAATGAAATAAAAAATTATAGTTGGGAATTTAACTTGGTTCAAAGCGACGAGGTGAACGCATTTTGCATGCCAGGCGGAAAAATCGTAGTTTATGAAGGGTTGATGAAACTTGCTTCAAGTGAAGACGAGCTAGCTGTAGTTGTGGGTCACGAAGTGGCGCATGCTGTGGCGAAGCATAGCAACGAGCGTATGAGCCAACAAGTATTGGCATCTTATGGTTCGCAAGCGCTTTCGGCTGCGTTGTCAAAGAAAAGTGCAATTACTCAACAAGTTGCCAGCACAGTATATGGGTTAGGCTCACAATATGGCGTGATGTTGCCATTCTCTCGCAAGCATGAGAGTGAAGCAGACTATATGGGCTTGATATTCATGAAGATGGCAGGATATAATCCAGATGCGGCTGTAACATTTTGGAAAAAGATGTCAGCACAAGGAGGAAGCACACCAGAATTTATGAGTACGCACCCTAGCGATAGCCGCCGTATTGATGACATAAACAAAGCCCTTCCCGAAATCAAGCAAAAATACTAAGAAGTATATTTTGAATTTTCTTATAAATTCAAGTGCAGCTTCAATTAATTTCGTTAGAATAACAAAAATAGGAAATCGGCCGAGTGTGCAGGTTTTCTATTTTCTTTGTTTTCACACTCAAGCATTTGCTTTTATCCATATAATCATTATTTTTGCAATAGAATATTAATCGTTAAATCTATCTTATGCGAAAGAAGGTATATATCGTGTTCCTGATATCTATGCTTGTTACACTCACTTCTGTTGTGAATGTCACTTACACATATGATTCGGCTGGCAATCGAATAAAAAAGGAGATACCTCTAAACACTATATCAGAAGAATACAATGACGAGATTGAAGTTCGCTCGTACTCTGAGCGATTGGCAAAGAAAACAGTAACTATATATCCTAATCCTACTCAAGGCATATTGAAAGTAGCTGTGAAAGGTTGGGAAGATACTGATGCGTGTGAATATCTTATATACAACCAATCGGGACAATTATTAAAAACAGCAAGTGCAATATCACCAATTACAGAAATTGACTTGTCGACATATAAGAACGGAATATATATAATGTCAATTGTGATAAACAGAACAGAATCAAGCTGGAAAATTATTAAGGAATAAACCTACCACCTATCATGAAACAGGTATTGAAAATATTTTCATTAACGATATTGCTATTTTTTATATGTGGTATATCCCAAGCGGCAATAAAATCTGTCGCGGCAAGTTCGTTTCTAGCTACATCTGATACGGTAAACTTATTTTACGGCTGGACAGAGGAGCAATATAAGGCTTACGAAGACTCTGTCATAGCGGCATTATATCCGCCTGTAGAGGCACACAAAATGGATAGTGCTTCATGGGTAGCTCTCAATTCAGCTTCTACTTATCAAGCTGTGTTGGTTTCAGAAGAAGCGCAATCAACGATCGCTGCATCAGTCGACACGCAAAAGAGTGTCGGACAAATACAAATAAAATCTGGCATATCGCCTAATGGAGCGAAAACTTATCAAATTCCTATAGACGTGTACCCTGGAATAAACGGTTTCCAGCCTAAACTGTCGTTGGATTATAGTAGTCATCAAGGTAAGTCTGTAATTGGTACAGGTTGGTCTTTGTCGGGTATATCCATGATTTCTCGTGGCACAAAATCTATTCACTACGACAATACCGTTGACGGAGTGAAGATGATTGCCGATGATGCTTTTTATCTTAACGGTATACGTTTGCTTAAACAAGAAGAAAATAGCGGAATTATCATATATGAGTCAGAACGAGGCAATATCAAAGCTAGAGCCTATGTGTCTGGAAATATCACCAAGTATTTTGAAGTTTTTTATCCCGAAGGTCATAAGGGGATATTTGGTATCGCATCTAATACCGCCAACTATCTGTATTACCCCATGACATCCCTTAGCGACCTTGACGGAAATACCATATCTTACACATATAATTATTCAAACAATAGTTATAATATTTCACGCATATCATATAACGGCTCGTCTGTCGAATTTATTTATGAGGGCAACCGGCTAGACCCATTGCTTTATTATAGTGGTGGAATTAAGGTTTATGAGGCAAATTTGCTAAAAAATATAAATGTGAATTATGAAGGTAAGACTATTGGTACATATTCCTTGACATATATCAATTCAAATAATAAAGATGTCACTTTGTTATCTCAAGTAGGATACTCTTCAGGCGAGGATTCTTTCAATCCATTGATATTCCATTATACGCCTAGTTCTTCATCTACACTTTTTAAAACGTCAGAAACACGGCTGTATGCATGGTATACTACGCATGCTCAAAATAGTTTGAAGATTGCAAGAGGGCGTTTTGATTATGATAATGGGATGGAAGGATTGGCTGTTGTTCCAAATTATAATCCTTATTGGCAACATTACCGTCATTCTACAGATACGCGCCACTCACAAAACCAATTCGTCAACTACTATGACGGCAGTGAAGAAATATTCCTTTGTCTTGGATTAGATAAAGAATATTCCCAAGCATCGCATTCGTTATTAACTGGAACTGGATTTGTCGATATTTTATGTGCTGATTTAGAGGGAAAACAGGCTGAATATGTGATAAAGGTTAATAATGTGGTTGCTGATGGAATGGATCAAGTCACATTCCATGTCTATGCATTAAATATGAAATCTGGGTTAGGAGAGATTTATACAAGAACATATAGTTTCCCTACTGTTTATACCGATGCCGATGATAATACCAGCATTCAGCCTAAATTCTATTATGTTGGGGATTTCAACGGTGATGGCAAACAGGAGATTATGGCAATATCAGTCCATCAGCCGTTTGGCGATACATCTAAACCGTCTACATGCTATATATTCGATTTGGTGAACGATAAAATCATATATCAACAAAACCTGTTGGAGTATGATGTGACTTTCTTAGGAACTAATCAAACAGATCCTGATGTGGCAGAGAACAACACCGATAAGTTGTTCGTTCTCGATCATGACGGTGATGGGAAGAGTGATATTTGCCATATAAACGACAGCGGAACGCATGTGTACCGATTTATTACATCAGGAACTGACATCGTTTCTTATTTAAAAACCACGACAAGCGGATTGACACTATCTAATTTAACTGACCGCACACTCATTCCTTTAGAGCTGAACGGAGATGGTAAAACAGATCTATTGCGTGCTCCGCAACCGACGTCATCAGCTAGTGTTGCCTATTGGACTGTATACAATTCGTCTGGTAACGGTTATTACGAGTCGCAAAACTTCCAACTCACAAATTATATTCTTGAGGACAATTCAGGCATTATTGTTCAGGATGTAAATAATGACGGAATTTCAGATTTAATGCAATACTATACTTATGGTTTTGCTACTGCCTTAGCTAGAAATAATAAGTTCATTGGTTTTTATACAAATTCGTATCACAAGGAAGAAGCCACTTTAATACCGGTCAGCAGTCATTCTCGGAATATTTCTACGCAGTTATTATGCTTGAAAGACAGCGTAATTACACGCTATTCGTCAAACTTCAACTATGCTAAGGAAGCAATGATAACAGGTATGGTGAATAGCACCGGCTTATTGGAAGTCAATAGTTATAAAAACATAGATGCTACTGCTGATGGCGAGTTCTATACCAAGGGTGGTGATGCCACATATCCTTATGTCAACCTACAAGAACCGATGCCAGTACTTGCCTCTACCGAAACTTACGATGGTGAAGAACTGCTAGATTGCAGTTCGCTATCTTATTGTAATGCCGTGATTCATCGCCAAGGGCTTGGCTTTTGTGGCTTCGAGAAAGTCATCACAACCGATAAACGAGGCGATAAATTAGAGCAGATCTATAAACCTTATGAATTTAGTACCTTGTACAAAGAGGTTTCGCCCAAGTTTGAGAGGACTTACAGCTATAGTGCGACAGTGGAGTCCGACAAGACTTTGAAAATACGATTGGGAAGTTGGCAAGAGAAAGACTTGTTAAAAAATACGACGACAACACATCTGATTGATCAAGACGAATACGGATATACCACCTATGAGTCCACATACTATCCTGTATCTGGAGCAATGAACAAAACCACTAAATACGTTCATAACACCACGGTGGGCGATGGATATAGCCTTGGTTTTATGTACGATCAGGTGAAAAAGGTTCATCTTAACGGCGAAACCCATAGTGAGCGTATGTATATCCCGACTTATCATAAACGTCGCCCTATAATTCGCTATACCTACGTCAACGACAGCCAAGTGAAAAGAGAGTCGTTCGCCTACGATTCGTTAGGGAACATAGTGACATCTACCGCACAACCTTATGCATCATCAAATATCTTGCAATCTTCATACGTGTACGACACGCATGGCAGGCTGGTAAAGGAAACCGACCCTCTTGGATTATCTAAAGAATATGCCTACGATAGCCTTGGCAGAGTTAGCTCCACTAAAGACATCAGAGGAAATGCCACAACCCATGTTTACGACTCGTTTGGCAGAGAAGTATTGACCACATTTCCTGATAAGACAATAGAGTCCACTACATACGAATGGATAGCCGATAGTTCCAGCGGTCTTTATTCTATTACCGAGAGCGGTACGGGAAAACCCTCCACAAAAACGACTTATGATGCCCTTAACCGTGAGATACGCATCAGTGAAATGCGATTTGACGGAAGTACGATAAAAATTGATAAGGTTTATGATAGTTACGGCAGAGAGTCTAAAGAGTCGTTACCATATAAAGGCGACTCACCGTCGTTATGGAATACATATACTTATGACATATACGATAGAATTACTGCCTATAAAGAAGCATCAGGACGTACCTCTACTTATTCTTATGATGGAATGAGCGTGACATCCATAGCTGACGGAGTCGTGAGGACACGTACTTATAACGGTATGGATAATCTTGTTTCTGTAACCGATTCAGCTGGAACTATCACGTTCAACCTACGTCCCGATGGTCAGCCTTCGTCAATTGTTTCACCAAGCGACATAACCACCACTTTCACTTACGACAATTATGGGCGGCAGTTGACAATAGACGATCCTAGCCACGGTGTAACCTCATACGAATATGATGCCGCTGGTAATGTTGCAAAAGAAACCTATGCTACGGGAAAATCTATACAATACACTTACGATACTCTCAATCGGCTTAAAACAAAAATAACGCCCGAATTTACTGTTACTTATACTTATGGTTCTAAAGGAGAACTTGTGTGTGTTAGTGATAATAGCGGTACAACTCTGAAAGAGTATATCTACGATAGCCTTGGCAGGCTCATTACCGACCTTGAAACATACAATGACTTTTATTCTAGTTATTACCTAGCTAGGAATTTTTCCTACATGAATGGAAATGTGGCGAAAATAACATACAGCAGTCATAAGGGCGATATAGGTGCTGAGCATTTCACATATACCAACGGTCACCTTAGCGAAGTGAAATGGAACAATACTACATCCATATATAAACTTATTGCTGAAAACGAATTCGGTAAACCCACTGAGTCGTACACAACTGGGGGAACTCGCCGTTATGGATATACTCAATATGGACTGCCCTCATTCAGGTTAACGGAGAACACCCAAGGTGACACCATTCAGTACGAAAGTTATGTGTTCGATCCGCTCACGGGTAACTTACAATCTAAATGCGACCACATTCACAATCTCGCTAATTCATATCGGTATGATTGCCTTAACCGTTTGACCTCTGATGGAGTGGTAGACATAAAATATGACAACAAAGGTAATATATTGAGCAAGGGCTATATGGGTGATTACACCTATAGTAATGCCGATAAGCCTTATGCCGTTACCGATTTGGCTGGTTTCAGCACGAGATATGTAGCCAATAGAGGTCAGAGCGTCGAATATAACTCGTTCCGCCGTCCTAGCTTGATAAGTGAGAATGGTTATGAAGCCTCGATTGATTATAATGGTGATTATGACCGCATGAAGATGCTGCTTACCAAGGACGATGCACACTTGATGGCAAAGTACTATTTTAGTGGTTGTTATGAAACCGAGATAGACTCGCTAGGAAATGAGAAAGAAAGGCTGTACCTAAATGGAGGATATTACGACTCACCAGCAGTTTATATAAAAGATAGTTCTGGAGTCGGTTTACACTATATCTTGCGAGATTATCTGGGAAGTATACGCTATGTGACCAATTCTTTAGGTAATGTGGAGCAAGAATTAAGCTACGATGCGTGGGGTAGGTTTAGGTATCCCGATGACGGTAGGATGTATGGAGTTAACGTGTTCCCAGAGCCGATATTAGGCAGAGGTTTTACAGGGCATGAACATCTCACATGGTGCGGACTTGTGAACATGAATGCTCGTTTGTACGATTTTGGTTTAGGTCGTTTTTTGTCGCCCGATCCGTTCGTACAGTCGCCCGACCTCTCACAGAACTATAACCGTTATGCCTATGCGATGAATAATCCGTTACGTTACACCGACGAGTCAGGAGAGTTTATACCTATTCTAATAGGTGCTTTAATCGGAGGAGGCATTAATCTGATTTCTAATTGGAATAATTGTGACGGATTTCTACAATTTGCAACAACTTTTATTACGGGAGCTTGTACAGGAGGAGCTGTAGTTGCTAGTGCAGGATTAGGGGCTCTTGCTACAGCTGGAGTCGCTGGAGCTAGCGGAGCAGTCTTGTCTTCATCAAATAATATTGTAGCTCAAACTGGCGAAAATTTTTCAGGTTTTAGCGATGTTGATTGGGGTGAAGTAGGCGAAAGCGCAGTGGTTGGTGGTGTTTCAGGCTTTGCTGGCTCTTATGCTGGCTCTATTGTAACGAATGCCTCATTCACTGTTAATGGTATAAATAGCCCTTTGTTAAGATCAGCTGTTGTTTCTCCGTTATCTGCTGGAGCTGGGCATGTTGCTGGAGGAACCACATTAGGGTTATTAAACGGAGAAAACTTTGGTGATGCTTTCGGTAGTTCTTTTTCTGGGATAGGACAATCTATGTCGATTGGGCTTATTGTAGGAACGTCGTCAACAGCTGGTTCGTGCTTGATGGCGGGAGTTAATCCGTTAAATGGAAAAATTATTAAAGGGTATCAACTTCATCATTTTGCCACAAATAAAAATAGTACATTTACACCTGGAATGAAAAATATTGCAGATGAGTTTGGTTTAGACTTGGATGGGGAATGGAATACAGGATATTTGAAGCATAGCGGTAGGCATCCAAATGCTTATCATGAATTTGTATTGGATAATATGAATACAATTAAAAATATGCCTGGTATGAATCAACAAAGATTTATATTGAATTATCAACGTATGGTAGTTAAACCTGTAACTAAGCATCCAGAAATGTTGAGAAAAAGTCATTGGAATGAACTAAAAAAATAAAATATTATGGAAAAAACTTTTTTTTACCTGTTGCCTAATGGTTACGATAAGTATTCGGGTCTTCTATATGCTCCTGAGGGACGTAAAAATCCCATTGCCTCCGATGGTAAACCTGTGGAAAATTGGCAAACATTAGAACTGACTTTGCGTGACGGATTTTATTGCGATTTCTCTAGGTGTGTGAGCGGTGCAAACATCGTTAGTGAAGAATTTAAAGAAGTAATAGAGAAATTTATCCCAAAAGATTATCCTTTAGAATTTCTTCCCGTAAAAGCGAAGAGCGAAAAATATGGAGATAGAAGATTCTATATAATGCATTTCACCAAGATATTTGACGTTATAGACAAAGGACACACGGTGTACTTGGAAGGAACAGATGTTATTGTTAAAGAATGTTTGGATTTTCAGAAATGTAAGGATCTCCATATTTTTAATGTGAAACCTGCTACAAATGGAGTTGTCGTTTCAGGAGAAGTTCGACGTGAATTGAGGAAGGCGAAATTGGATTTGGGTTTCGTTTTCCACCCAATTCCCTATTTCGATCCCCTTAGTAAATAGTCGCATTAACAAGTTCAATGCAGCGTGGAACGAAAAAAATAAATATTATGGTAAGGTTCATTGATTTTGGAGATATTTTTGCAATATCAGACGTGAAAAATTTTGCTCACGGATGTAATTGTGCAGGTGCGATGGGGAAAGGTATTGCAGTTCAATTTAAAATGAAATTTCCAGAGATGTACAAGGAATACAAACATCTGTGCAAAACTGGCAAGTATAATCCAGGCGATGTTTATGCCTATCGTTATAGTGGCGGATATGTTTATAATCTTGCGACACAAACTTCATGGAAAACCTGTGCGAAATTAGAATATATAGAAGAAGCAATAGGTAAAATGCTGGTAATGGCTAGGGAACATGGAGTAAAATCCATAGCTATGCCTGCTATTGGTGCTGGATTAGGTGGATTGAATTGGCAAGACGTAAAAGATGTTATCTGTGGTGTGGCGTCAGGTTTTGACGATGTTATTCTGTATGTAGTGGAGGAGTATTGTCAGTAAAAAATAATGAACATGATAGCACCTTTAAAGAAATCAATGGTTGCGAGCATACATGTATTGAGTAACATCAATCGAGTGTAATATGGTAAAGCGTGTTGTGACAAGGGTAGGCGATATATTCTGTGCGGAGATAGGTGACGAGTATAAATGCTATTTCCAATATATGGCAAAAGATTCAAGTTTGCTGTATAGTGCTGCGATACGAGTGTTCAAGACACGTTATCCTATGGATTATGAGCCTGATGTAGAAGATATAGTTAAAGATGAAGTGCTGTTTTATACACATACGTTCCTAAGGGTAGGATTGGATGCGAACGCATGGTATAAGGTCGGAAATCTAAAGAATTGGGGTTGGAAGGCTTAAAAAAAATAGTATTTGGTCATGCTTCAACTTTCACATCGATGGATAGCGGTGCTGGAATTAAGCTAGTCAAAGTAAATCCATTGGATAACTGGAGTATATGGCGCGTTAATGAAGAACCTGTAAATGTTGGCAACCTTCCTGAAGAGTATCATGATGTTATTGAGGAGGGGGCTGTTAATCCTTATAGTTGTATAATAGAACGAATCAAAATGGGTTATTGCGCAGGTACTTCATACGAATATGATGTTATTAAGCGACGACCTATATCTGGTGTCAATAGTTACGCGAAACGCATTGTCGACGGCAACGAATGTTATTTCCACTATATAGGGGAGGATATAAGCAGAGAGCTGATTTTAAAACCTCAAGGTCTGGTTAAACTGACAACAGAATTTCCTAGTAGTGAGGGATGTCATTTCCATGCCAAGAAATTTTGGGAAATAAACTGGAAGTTCCAAGATTTCATCACTGAAGAGGAATTCAATGCAGCATGGAACGAAAAATAAAAAGGAGAACCCTGAGCCGATATAGTGGATTCAGGGTTCTCTTGTGTTGTGTGTAAATATATATTCTTGTTAGTATTACTTCAAGATAGTAGCAGGATCTAGGTTGTCCTTTTCGATATCTTTGAAATAACGGTATGTACCTACTTTTAATTCAGCACAAGCATCTTCGTCGCAAACGATGATAGCTTTAGGGTGCATTTGAAGTGCGGTGATAGTCCATTGTTGAGAAACAGCACCTTCTACACCTTCACGCAAAGCACGAGCCTTGTTGTATCCGTTAACAAGAAGTAGCACGCTCTTAGCGTTGCACACAGTCTTAACACCAACTGTAAGCGCTGTCTTAGGCACTTTGTTCACATCGTTGTCGAAGAAACGAGAGTTGGCGATGATTGTATCTTGAGTAAGAGTCTTTTGACGAGTTAGCGAGCTTAGTGATGATCCTGGCTCGTTGAATGCTATGTGTCCGTCAGGACCTACACCGCCCATGAACAAGTCGATACCTCCACGAGCAGCAATTTTAGCTTCATAGTCAGCACATTCCTTTTCTAAATCTTCTGCATTACCGTTAAGGATATTCACATTTTCTTTTTTGATGTCGATGTGGCTGAAGAAGTTGTTCCACATGAAAGAGTGGTAGCTTTCAGGGTGATCTTCAGGCAGGTTGCAGTATTCGTCCATGTTGAAAGTGACAACATTAGCGAAAGAAACCTTGCCAGCCTTGTTAAGCTCAATTAGCTTCTTGTACATGCCAAGAGGCGAACTTCCTGTTGGGCATCCAAGCACGAAAGGTTTTTCTGGAGTTGGATTAGCTTTGTTGATTTCATTTGCCACGTAGTTAGCAGCCCATTCTGCTATGCTTGCGGCATTTGGTTGGATAATTAATCTCATAGTTGTTAATTTTATTATTAGGTTCTAATATATTACTAGCAATTTATTAATGCAAACTTACGCAAAAAATCTGATATATTATTTGAGTTTGTGCCTTAATGCCTATTTTTATGCTAAAATGGCTATTTAAGAACTAACTCCACTGGGCAGTGGTCGCTTCCGAAAATGTCGTTATGGATGCTTGCCGCTTGCAATTGTGGGGCAAGGCGGGATGATACTAGGAAGTAGTCGATACGCCACCCGGCATTTTTCTCTCTAGCCTTGAAGCGATAGCTCCACCATGAATAAGCACCTTCCTTGTCGGGGAAAAAGTGGCGGAAAGAGTCGATGAAACCAGTTTCTAGCAATATGGAGAATTTCTCACGCTCTTGGTCGGTGAAGCCAGCGTTCATGCGGTTGGTCTTAGGATTTTTCAAATCAATCTCTTTGTGTGCCACGTTCAAGTCGCCGCATACGATTACTGGTTTCTTCTTGTCGAGAGAGAGCAAATAGTTACGGAAGTCATCTTCCCATGTCATGCGGTAGTCGAGGCGTTTCAATCCGTCTTGCGAGTTTGGCACGTAAGCTGTGACGAGAAAGAAATCGTCCATTTCCAGCGTAATTACACGCCCCTCATGGTCATGTTCATCGATGCCTATACCGTAGGTTACGGCTATAGGCGTGTGGCGGGTATATATGGCTGTGCCAGAGTAACCTTTCTTATCGGCGTAGTTCCAATAGGACGTGTAGCCGTCGAAATTGAGGTCTAGCTGTCCTTCTTGCATTTTAGTTTCTTGCAGGCAGAAGAAGTTGGCATCGAGCTTATTGAATGCCTCGGCAAATCCTTTGCCTACTATGGCTCTTAATCCGTTGACGTTCCAAGATATAAATTTCAGCATTATTTTCAGTATTTGATGTTAATACAAACATAGGCAAATTTCTTGACATTGCCAAATCAGCATATTTTATAGGTACGTTATGGGTGGTTGTTGTGGCTTGTGATGCTGTAAGGGATTTAGCCCTGTTAAGGTATTTTTGCACATAAGTTAAGAATGTGTGAAAGGAATGTTGTACCTTTGTACTCGATTTTATGAATAGATGATAACGGCTTTCTGCTGGAAGTGGTTTTCACCAGAAGCAAATTTAAAAAAGAGAGATTATTATGGCTTACAATTTATTAAAAGGTAAAAAAGGTATTATTTTCGGAGCATTGAACGATGCTTCAATCGCTTGGAAAGTTGCTGAACGCTGTCATGAGGAAGGAGCACAATTGGTGTTGACTAACACTCCTGTTGCTTGCCGTATGGGTACGATTGACGAACTTGCGGCTAAGACTGGCTCAATGATAATTCCTGCTGATGCTACAAGTGTTGAGGATTTGGAAAATCTTTTTGCTGAGGCTCAAAAGGAATTGGGCGGTCAGATAGATTTCGTTTTGCATAGTTGTGCAATGAGTGCAAATATGCGTAAGAAGCGCCCTTATGACGATTTGGATTACAGCTTGCTTGACAAGACGTTGGATATTAGTGCTATCAGTTTCCACAAGATGATTCAAGTGGCTAAGAAGATTGATGCTATAGCTGAGGGCGGTTCTATTTTAGCCCTTACTTACGTGGCTTCACATCGCACGTTCTTCGGTTATAACGATATGGCTGATGCTAAATCGTTGCTTGAGAGCATAGCTCGCAGTTTCGGTTACATCTATGGTCGTGAAAAGGGTGTACGCATCAATACAATATCTCAATCGCCAACATTCACTACAGCTGGTGGCGGTATAAAAGGTTTCGACGGTTTGTATGACTTCAGCGACCGCATGTCGCCTCTAGGAAATGCAAGTGCCGATGAGTGTGCTGATTATTGTGTGGTTATGTTTAGCGATTTGACCAAGAAAGTGACTATGCAGACCTTGTTCCATGACGGCGGTTTCTCTAATATGGGTATGTCGCTTCGTGGTATGACTCAATATAATAAGAGCTTCATAGATGAAAACCGTGATGAAAACGGAAAGATTATTTATGGTTGATGTTTAAGCTATAGATATAAGAGGGGCTTTTATCCGTAAAATTGTAAAAAAACAAGTTAGCCCGATTAGGACAATTCGCCTAGTCGGGCTATTATTATGTAAAAGATTGATGAAATTGTTATATTTTCACTACTTTTGTGGCAGTAAAAAAGAATTTTAGGTATGGATTGGTTAAATTCGGTGTTTGTTGAGCATAGTGCATTGCAAGCCGTAATTATACTTTCGATAATTTGCGCCTCTGGTCTCGCACTGGGAAAAGTTAAGGTGCTAGGTGTTTCGTTGGGCGTTACGTTTGTTTTCTTTGTGGGGATTTTTGCAGGTCATTTGGGGCTGTCCTTAGATTCCAAAATGCTTAATTATGCCGAAAGTTTCGGGTTGATTCTGTTTGTTTATGCTTTGGGTCTTCAAGTAGGACCGGGCTTCTTCAGCTCGTTCAGGAAGGGTGGAATGACACTTAATATGCTTGCGATGGGGGTGATACTCTTAGGTACGTTAGCAACGGTTGTTGCGAGTGTTATGGCAGGCGTGAATTTACCAGATATGGTGGGCGTGATGTGTGGTGCTGTCACTAATACGCCTGCTCTTGGTGCGGCTCAACAGACGTTGAAGCAATTGGGCTTGCCTAGTAGTTCATTGGCTCTTGGATGCGCGGTGGCCTATCCGTTAGGTGTAGTAGGTGTGATAATGTCGCTTGCTGCTATACGTAAGGCATTGTATCGCAAAAATGACAACTTGACGCCTCCAGACGAACAGGATGCAACATATATAACTGCTTTTGTTGTTCAAAATCCGGCGATATTTGACAAACAAATCAAAGATGTGGGTAATTTGATAGGACATCATTTCATTATATCTCGTCTGTGGCATGATGGCGAAGTGTGTATACCCACATCCGACACTTCTTTGACTAGCGGTGATCGCATATTAGTAGTGACAAATGAGAAAGATGTGCCTGCATTGACGGTTCTTTTTGGAGAAGAAGACAAGACGACCGACTGGAACAAGTCGGATATTGATTGGAACTCCGTGGATAGGGAGCTTATATCGCAACGCATATTGATAACAAAACCTGAGATTAACGGCAGAAAGTTAGGCTCTTTGCATCTTCGTAACAATTACGGCGTGAATACGACCCGTATATTCCGTAGCGGTATGCAGATACTCGCACGTCCGCAGTTGCGTCTTCAGTTGGGCGATAGGATTACTGTAGTGGGAGAGGCGAAAGCTGTGAGCAAGGTGCGTGACCTTATGGGAAATGCGGTAAAGAGCCTTGGCGAACCTAATTTGCTGTCGGTGTTTATAGGGCTAACTCTAGGGCTTGTGCTTGGTGCAATTCCGATTATGGTCCCTGGCGTTTCTACGCCAGTTAAGCTAGGACTTGCTGGCGGTCCTATTATAGTTGGTATTTTGATGGGAACATTTGGACCTCGACTACACATGGTTACTTATGTGACCCGCAGTGCCAATTTGATGATGAGGGCATTGGGCTTGTCATTATATTTGGCGTGTTTGGGTATTGATGCCGGCGGACAATTCTTTGAAACAGTAGTCCGTCCGGAAGGTGCTGTGTGGATAGGTTTAGGATTTTTGCTTACAATAGTTCCTGTTTTGATAATGGGTTTTGTGGCTTGCAAGTTCATGAAAATGGATTTTGCTACGGTATCGGGCATGTTATGCGGAAGTATGGCTAATCCGATGGCTCTTAATTATGCTAATGATAGCATCAAGAATGATGCACCTTCAGTGGCTTACGCCACCGTATACCCGATGAGTATGTTTGCGCGTGTGATAATAGTGCAGATAGTATTGGTTTTGTTCTGCTGATTCGTGTGAAAATAAGCCTGTAGATGACGTGTAGCGTTTGAAAAAATAAAAAAATATTGCTCTTTTTTGCGAAAGAAGTTGCATAATTCAAATATTGGAACTACTTTTGCAACGCAATTCGCAAGAGCGAGTGTAAAACTGCTTCAATAGCTCAGTTGGTTAGAGCACCTGACTGTTAATCAGGGGGTCGTTGG
>CAZSHA010000006.1:0-55091 GCA_964606575.1 uncultured Muribaculaceae bacterium
TGACAAGGAGCTGGCCGTATAGGACTTACCCGACTGCAAAGGTACGTATTTTTTCAAAATCTGCAAACATTTTGCGGATAAAAAATGCTTGAGTAGCTTCGTTTTGATTTCTGGCTGATATTAATTGTTTGATATTAAGGGACTAATAATAGCTGACGTGTTTGTTAAAAAATAAGGAGAAAAGTTTGAACTTTCCTCCTTGTCTATGTGAAATGTGTAAAATTACGTTATTTGCTTAACGCTTCGTGCATGTGTTGTGCGGCACGACGACCATCGCCCATTGCTAATATCACAGTAGCTCCGCCACGCACGATGTCGCCTCCTGCATATAAATCATCTAGTGACGATTTCATAGTGTCTTCGTCTACAACGATAGTGTTTCGCTTGCTTACTTCAAGACCTTCTATTGAACGAGGTACAAGCGGATTAGGTGATACTCCTACGCTCACGATAACCAGATTGACAGGGATTTCTTCTATCGCTCCTTCTACTGGCACTGGGGAACGGCGTCCTGAAGCGTCGGGTTCTCCTAGTTCCATGCGTTGAACACGCATAGCGCATACTCTACCTTTCTCGTCACCTAGGTATTCAATAGGATTGTGAAGTGTCATAAATTCCACGCCCTCTTCTTTAGCGTGTTTGATTTCTTCGGCACGTGCCGGCATTTCGTCTTCGCCACGGCGATAGATGAGCATAGCTCTCTTTGCTCCCGAACGCATTGCGGTACGCACGGAGTCCATAGCTGTGTTGCCGCCACCTATTATGGCTACGTTGTCACCGTGTAGTACTGGAGTGTCGCATCCCTCAGTGCCAGCACCCATTAAGTTGATGCGGGTTAAGTATTCGTTGCTCGACATGATACCGTTAAGGTTCTCGCCGGGAATGCCCATAAAACGTGGTAGTCCAGCTCCCGATGCCACAAATATTCCTTTGAATCCCATTTCATGCAAGTCGTCGTATGTGATAGTCTTGCCTACGATGCAGTCTTTCATGAATTGTACGCCTAAAGCTCGTAGACCGTCAATCTCGTTGTCGACGATTGCGTTAGGCAAGCGGAATTCTGGAATACCGTATTTTAATACACCTCCTATTTCGTGCAAAGCCTCAAAAACAGTTACCTCATAACCTCTTTTAGCCATGTCGCCAGCAAACGATAAGCCCGCAGGTCCGCTACCTACAACGGCAACCTTGATTCCATTAGAGGCTATTTCGGCAGGTTTTGTTTCGCTAGCGTGAGTTCTGCCATAGTCTGCCACGAAACGCTCTAGATAGCCTATTGCCACAGGCTCTTTACCCATCTTGTGGTACATACATTTGCTTTCGCATTGCTTCTCTTGTGGACACACACGGCCGCACACGGCAGGTAGCGCACTGGTTTCTTTGATTGCACTAAGGGCATCAGCGAAATTGCCTCGCTCAACGTTTTTAATAAACTTAGGTATATTGATATTCACCGGACAGCCTGTCACACATTGAGGATTAGGGCAATCCAAACAGCGTGTGGCTTCTAGAAGAGCCATTTCTTCTGTGATGCCTTGATTGACCTCTTCTTTACAAGTGATGCGGTATTTTGGATCAAGTTCAGGCATTTTCACTCTTGCTATAGCAGTACGCTCTTTTGCCGATTTTGATTTTCTCAATGCCTCACGCCATTCTTCGTTGCGTGATTGAGCTAATATATCGTTACTTTCCATTATTATGCCAATTTTTGATTATTGATAAGACTTCAAACGCATAAGCATTTCGTCGAAGTCGACTTTATGTGCGTCAAATTCAGGACCGTCGACGCAGACGAATTTTGTCTTACCGTCTACAGTAATGCGGCAAGCTCCGCACATACCAGTTCCGTCGACCATGATGGTGTTTAGTGAACATTCGGTAGGCACTTCATATTTTTTTGTAAGGAGAGCAACGAATTTCATCATTATAGCGGGTCCTATAGTAACCACTTTGTCAACTTTCTCACGTTGAATCACTTCTTCTACTCCAGCGGTCACCAGACCTTTTTTCCCGTAAGAACCGTCGTCGGTCATGATAATAACTTCATCGCTGTGGCGGCGTATCTCGTCCTCGAGTATTATTAGGTCTTTTGTTCGTCCTGCAAGCACGCTTACAACTCTATTGCCAGCAGCTTTCAACGCTACGACAATAGGGAGTAGCGGAGCAACGCCTACACCTCCACCACAGCACACCACGGTTCCATATTTCTCAATGTGGGTGGCTTGCCCTAGAGGACCTACTACATCGGTTAAGTAATCGCCCTCGTTTAAAGCACATATTTTGCGGGTTGATTCGCCAACGGCTTGTACTACTAGCGTGATAGTGCCACGCTCTATATCGGAGTCGGAAATTGTAAGCGGAATACGTTCGCCTTTATCTCCGCAACGTACAATCACAAAGTGTCCCGCTTTGCGAGCCTTTGCGATTAAAGGAGCTTCTACAACGAGCTTAACTACATTTTCGGAGAAATGTGATTTGCTCACTATTTTATTCATAATATGATAAATTTATTCAAGTTTTATTTCTGATTTTGCAAATTTACACAAAATAAGCCATATAACTAACAAATTATGACTAAAATCCATTTTCAAGCAATAATTCGTTATTCGCTGAGTGCAGATACTGAGGTCTATGACTATTCCTAATAGGCAGGATGTCTTAGTATTCTTTGGTGATTGTAGCGGATTGGTCTTTCTTGAAAGGAAGGGTGTAGAATACCGATAAGCCTCCAGTTATGGAGCCTTTGCGTGTTCCGTAACCTGGTATATACCATACTGCGGCTTGAGGGTTTTTCTTGTCAGACAAGAGGAAGTGGTAAATGAACGACCAGCCCATAGAAACGTTCCCCATAAGTTTCACTCTTAACGAGAATGAGAGTTCTCCCCATGTCGCATTAGACTTTTGGTTGAGAATGGAAGTGGTTACAGGTTCTCCCCAATAGTCGGAATTGATAGTTATGTTAGTAATGTCATACTTGAAGTTGGAATATCCTAGGTTCAACCCCAAAAGACATTGGTGGCTTTCATCCTTATTATATAAAAAGTTATATTTTGCTCCTATTTTTCCGTAGAATGAGGTTTTACCTTTATAGGTGAAATTCATGTCCTCGGGCGTGCTGTTAGCACTTCCAAATCCTAGCTCGACTATAGGGAAAATCTTATTCCACATGCTTAGCTCGGCTGTTAGTCCTACCCCTCCATAAGATTGTCCCATGACTCTCATTAATGGATCCCATAGATTCACGCCTGCTATGATGTTATTAAGTTTGGGATATTTGATTCGGTGCTTAGTGGTGTCGACAGCAATAAAAAGGGTGTCACGTATAATGGTGTCGGCGGCAAGTCCTGGCACTTTCTTGGTGAAAGGAGGCTTTTTTTGATTCTTAATATCAGCTGGTAATATGATGTTATGGCTTTTCTTTACTGGGTTTGCTCGTCGTGTTTGAGCTGATGCCAGATTGATAGAGAAAAGTACGAATAAGAGTGATATGTATAGAATCTTTTTCATTCTGTTGCGGTGCGATAATATATTTTAATAGATTCGACGTCGATATTGTCAAACTCCATGTTAGGAATTGCAATAGAGTCGATAAGATGGTTTGTGTAGGAGAAGTCAAGTACATCATATTTATAGATGGCTCCACATTCTTCTGATACGAATTTCGGATAGCTTTCGTACTGGATGGTCAACGTGTCGTAAAGTTCCGCGAAGTCTAATTCCTTGTTGTTAAAATGGAACACGTAGCTCACCGAGTTGCCAGATAGAGGCAAAGGCATGTATAGCGTGGATGCAATTCCGTTGTCAAGCAATAAAGAGTCGCCTGTAGCACCGATGCCATATACGCTTAAAGAGTCGACCGTGATAGATTCTTTGGTTTGCATCGAATAAAAGCCTGCAAGCGGTAATGTGCTTTGGTTGTCGTAGCACTCGCTGTTGTTGCATGATGATAATGCGGCAACAGCTATTATGGAATATAATGCTATTTTAAACTTGTTGCTCATTGCTGGTTACAATTCTTCTTCTATTTCGTAATGGTTACGTTCTGGGGCGTTGCGTGCGATTAATTCGCCTATAAATCCTGTCAAGAACAATTGAGTGCCTAATATCATCGCTGTGAGTGATAGATAGAAATAAGGTGAGTCTGTGACAAGTATATAAGGGTTGCCGGTGTACATGTTGTATAGTTTAGTTGCGCCTACGGCTATAACCGCAATAAGTCCAAGTAAAAACATCAAACTGCCGAGCAAGCCGAAAAAGTGCATAGGCTTGATGCCAAATTTGGTTTGAAACCATAGGGTGGCAAGGTCTAGGTAGCCGTTGACAAAACGGTTGAGTCCGAATTTTGTGACACCATATTTACGTGCTTGGTGATGTACCACCTTTTCACCGATTTTCTTAAATCCAGCTGCTTTGGCTAGGAATGGTATATAGCGGTGCATGTCGCCATACACTTCGATATGCTTCACCACTTTCTTGCGGTAGGCTTTCAAGCCGCAATTGAAGTCGTGCAGATAGATACCGCTCACGGCACGAGCTGTAGCGTTGAACAACTTTGTTGGTATAGTTTTCGACAACGGGTCGTATCGTTTTTTCTTCCATCCGCTCACTAAGTCGTAGCCCTCTTTTGTAATCATGCGGTATAGTTCAGGTATCTCGTCAGGGCTGTCTTGGAGGTCGGCATCCATAGTAATGACAACATCTCCGTTAGCTCGTTGGAATCCTGTGTTGAGTGCTGGAGATTTGCCGTAATTGCGGCGGAAGCATACACCTTTCACACATGAGTTTCTTTGTTGTAGACTCTTTATGACTTCCCATGATTCATCGGTGCTACCATCGTTGATAAACAATATCTCGTAAGAGAAATTATTTTCACGCATAACACGTTCAATCCATTCAGTCAGTTCTGGCAATGATTCAGCCTCGTTGTATAGAGGAACTACTACCGATATATCCATTTTTTTGTAGAAATTTAATTCAATTGCTTCTTGTCTTTGTCGCCTTGTTTCCTAAGCGGTAAAAGTCTTGCTAAAATTGCTATGAAAATTGAAGATAAGATGCCCGCCGATATTGTAAACCAAAGCATTTGTACGACAAATTGGATTGGCGTTGGCAACATTTTATTCTCAATAGCTTTTCTAAGCAATACTGTAAATTCATTGTCTTTTAATTCGGGAACTTGCTCATATACGGCTAATGCAGCTTGAGCCTGCTCTAATATGAACCCAGGAATCACGTACTCAAGCCATAAATAGGTGACTATACTGCATATTAAAGCTCCGCATAGGAATGTGATTACACCTAGAATCCAAAGAGAACCGAAAGTGGCGGTTTGAGCATGTCGCCTATAATATAGTCGTAAAAATCTAAAGATTACAAGGGGTACAGCCGCCATAAGTATTATACCTAATGAGTTCAAAAAGAAAGAAGCTCCCGCATATACGAATATCAAAAATATTGCTGATAGATACAAACCGAAAAACAAGCCGTTTTCCGCTCCGTATTGATATATGGATTTTTCTTTGTTCATATAGATTGGTATAAATATATACTTATGTGCAAAGATAACGATAAAAACTGAAACGTGCTACAATACCCCCATTATCGTAAAAATAACACATTATTTCTCGGCAGTCACGGCTATCTTTTTAGCCTTGGTGGTTTCTTGCACGCCATCGGTTGATATGCCCGCTTTATATATGTATATGCCACGAGGAACACGTCTTCCAGCCATGTCGGTCAAGTCCCAAGTGATAGGGAATGATGTGAACATGTCGCTTTTACCGCTTTCCTTGGTGCTCCATACGAGTCTGCCCATTAAATCGTATACGTTAAGTGTTAGTGTGATTAAGGCATCAGGGCGATTATGCTTCATGTAGAATTTAGCTTCGGTGGTCGCAGGGTTGCCTACGGCGTAAACTTCGTACAAGTCGGGTTGTAGACCTGTAATTACGTTGAACTGGATTGTTTGTTCTGAAGAGTTGTTGAATGTGTCCCATACTTTTAATCTTAAGGAGTGTTCGCCCTCTGTCAATCCGCTCAAAGAGTAGTTTATAGAGCCGGCATTGCCTTCGCTAGAGAAGTCAGGCGTGTAATATGATGCCACATCTGATAGTGTCGATGTTTCATCAAGCACTAGGGTCATTTGGTGTCCGATTCCACTGTTGGAAAGGTTTATGCCGCTTTCATCGCTTATGCTTGCTATCACCATAGGTGCTTCGTTCACGTTGTCGCCATTTTTAAAAGATTCTGAGTTGAGTACGAGCATTTTGATTTCAGGACCTATGGTGTCTGTTTCGATGTCGTTATCATAACCATAGATGTAAAATTGTTCGTTATTGCCGTTGGCTTCGATTCCTTCGTTGCTGCTGGCATAGAAATTAATCATGGCAGGCGTGTAGTTTTCAAATGAAGATGGTGCATTTATTTCTGATGGTATAGCTACTTTTACCGTAAATTCTCCATTGCGAACGGAGTCTTTTGAAACCGACAGCTTGTTGGAGCGATCAAGGAATGTGTATTCTTTTCCGTCGTCGCCATAGCCGTGTGTCACTACCGACTCCTCGGCGTCATATAGGGTAGGGATTACTGAACCGTTGAACCCTGTTGCCTTGTTCCCGTTGACATCGGTGATACATCCTTTTAAAGTCATTGATTGTCGAGCCTTGAAAATCGGCATGTTGTCATCGTTGACAGGGTTGTCGTTAATAGATTCCAGTTTAACTCCGTAAGTAGGGTATGCTAGCCTTAATGCAGGGTCGCCAACTAGGAAGAATTTCAGTTTGTTCGTATTGGTGTTCAGCTGATTCTTTCCGAGTCTGACAATATCGCCTAATCGCAGATGTTTGCCGTCGGCATCACGGCTGAACATGTATTTTGCGATATTCTTGTTGAGAATACCGTTATCGGTTATTAATACCTGGCGTGCCGATGTTATTAAAGCTATAGCACCACCTCTTGGGTTCAAGAATAGAGTTTCGCCTCCAGTTTCGTTAGCCTTGTCTAATCGGGTAAATTCACATGATGCAGTAAGGAATAGAGGGAAGTGCTTCAAATACATGTTGTTGATGTCGTTTATATTGAGCAATCCGTCGCCAGTCCATCCCACATTGCCAGAGTGACCTATGAAGTTAAGGTATAAAACACCTTCGTTTAACTTTTGAAGCATTTTTTTCTTTGCCTCAGGATAAGAACGTCCCGAGCCAGAGCTTTCCACTTCAAACGCATCAAGATATATGCGGTTATACACATAATTTTCGCCTCCGTAGCGTTTGTGGTTGTTTATTACAGAGTCGGCTTGTTCCATGTGTACGGCATTGTTCATGTCGTCGGCAATCATAAGCACGTTGTTTTTCCATGTGCCGAAATCATGCTTTGTTGTATAAGAATATAGCTTGTCTACTACATTTTTCGCCTCAGTCACGCTTTTTACGGGCATACGGCCTACAGAGATGTCCATTTTGTCACGGGCGATATTAACACCTGAGTCGTCAGCTACCATTCCTAATATGTCGTCGGTAGAGTAAGACTCTATCTCGTCGCTTCCGTTGTCGGTTTGCCATGTGAGCAACATTGGGTATTTCAATGCTTTCACTGTCGATGATAGTTTGCGGTTGTCATGTGTACCACGACCGAAAAGAAGAACATATCCTAATTTATGCCCGCTTTCATCCATGCCACGGTCATAAAACATCTTAGCCATTTTTCGGTAAGCCATAAAATCGGGAGTTCCAGAAGAAAACTCGTTGTAAATTGCGTTGTCTGTGGCTACTAGCACCCTCATGGAATCTAGTTTCAAGTGCAAGTCGGCAATGCGTTGAGCCTGCTCTTGAAATTCTTTAGGGGTGATAATAATCATATCGGGAGTTGGCTCTCCGTGTATGTTTTGGTTAGATATGTTTTCAACGAATGTGGGTGTAGCTTGTGTCCAATCGGCATCAAAAACAGCATACTCTCGTTCTCCGTTGTCGGCAGGTGAAAATTTCAGATAATCACCATCTAATGTGCCTTTGATAGAGAAAGGCATATCGGTCTGTGTCACATCCCATATCTGTGTGTTGGGACTACATCCGCTAATGATATATGGCATATTGCATTTAGCCGAGTTGTTGCGGAATTTTGAGTTGTTCCTGATGTTTGCTGTGTAATTTATTGTTATGTAATCAAGATTGGCAGTAAGGACTGTACCAGTGGGGATGTATTGAATGTTGAAATCTAGGCTCTCGTCGGTTAACGTTACTGTTTTTACGGTTTTTGTGGTTTGTATCAACGCATAGCCCGATCCCATAGCCGGAATGTTGTCGTCGCTTGAGCTTTCAAGCGTTGTGCCGTTGGCTTTAAATATCAATTTGCTGCCGCTTCCTCCTGTGGTTTCGGCTGCGAATGCTGTTAGAATCTTTAATTCTGTCCCTGTCACGTAGCCTGATAGGTTGAAGTTGAAATCATGGCTCGTATTGAATCGGAAATCCTCTCCAAGCATGTAATTTCCTGATTCGCATGGCGATGTGCTTTCAATCTCGTGGAATGTACGTTCCGTATATGTTGTTGTGCCTTCTCCGCCTGGTATTTCGGCAGATTCTTTTGTGGAGATAGCCAATTGCTCAATATCGTCACGGTCGGTCACGAAATAATAAGCCTCGGTTGCGAAAGGGTGCTGGTATTGCTCGTATTCTATTTCCGACGATTTTTTCGTTGTCGTTACGCCTTGAGCATAGAAATATATGCCTGAACCAGTGTTAAGCACTGGGACTTGTGCCAAATCGTCCTTTTGATTCTCGTTGAGAACTAGCGATATGGGTGCTCCACCGTATCCGAATATCTTAATGGAGTTTAGGTTGCTGAATCCCCAATTTTTAGCATCACTTGCCGAAATGTAGTGAATTTGGCTTCCTTGAACCTTTATTTTAACCCACTTGCCTTTAGCTAACACCGATTCGGCGGCGTAGCTTGATGCCGGCAATGCGTGAATGCTTTGTTGGGATGATAATAAAATGAACAGCAAGAATAACGCTGTCGTGTATATGTGTCGTGTAAATAACCTCATAACTCTTAGCAAATATAATTGTATCAAATATAAGCAATTTAAGTGCCAATACATCATAACAATGTCTAATTTATAACGAATAAAAAGGTTTTTTATTATACTATAACTGCTTGATAGGTGCGGAGAAGTCGTAATAATGCCGGTTATGGTAAAAATCAGAACCATCTCAAAAAATGATACATAAAAATTGTGGCTTGCATGGAATAATTGTTAACTTTGCACCTTAAATGTTTTAAACAAAAACGAGAAGTGGAAACTAAGTATATTTTTGTTACAGGCGGTGTCGTTTCTTCCTTGGGCAAAGGAATTATATCGTCATCACTAGCTCGTTTGTTGCTTTCTCATGGTTATAAGGTGACGATTCAAAAGTTCGATCCCTATATCAATATCGATTCTGGCGCTCTTAATCCTTATGAGCATGGAGAGTGCTATGTGACAGTTGATGGTCATGAGGCTGATTTGGATTTGGGTCATTATGAGCGTTTTACTGATATGGAAACCTCTCGCTCAAACAATATTACCACTGGTCGTATTTATCAGAGTGTGATCGATAAGGAACGTCGTGGCGATTATTTAGGTAAGACCGTTCAAATAATACCGCATATCACCGATGAGATAAAACGGAATATAAAACTTCTCGGAAACACGGGTAAATATGATTTTGTGATTACCGAAATTGGCGGAACGGTGGGTGACATAGAATCACTTCCGTTTATAGAAACTGTGCGTCAGATGAAGTGGGAACAGCCACAAAATTGTATTTGCGTGCATTTGACTTATATCCCTTTTATTAAGGCGGCTCAAGAACTGAAAACAAAGCCTACGCAGCACTCGGTGAAGCTGTTGCAAGAGGCGGGTATTCAGCCAGATATTCTGGTGTTGCGTACCGAAAAAGATATACCAGCGGATATGCGTAAGAAGATAGCGTTGTTCTGTAACGTAGATTCTGACGCAGTTATCCAATCAATAGATTTGCCGACTATATATGAAGTGCCGTTGAAGATGCACGAACAGCATTTTGATGAGATTGTGCTTCGTAAGGCGGGTTTGGAATGCTTGTCAGAGCCAGACTTGACACAGTGGAAAAAGTTCTTATGCCACTTGCATAATGCTAAAGAAGAGGTGAAAATAGGTCTTGTGGGAAAATATGTGGAACTGCAAGATGCTTATAAGTCGATAAGAGAGTCGCTTTTACACGCGGCAACCTATCACGATTATAAATTGAACCTGTGCTATATCAGTTCGGAAAAACTTACCGATGCCAATGTGGAGGAAATGTTGAAAGATTTGGATGGAGTTATCATTGCTCCTGGATTTGGTCAACGTGGCGTGGAAGGTAAGTTTGTGGCATTGAAGTGGTGTCGTGAGCATGATGTTCCCACATTCGGAATTTGCCTAGGTATGCAATGTATGGTAATCGAGTTTGCTCGTAATGTGCTGGGATTGCAAGCGGCAAATAGCACTGAGATGGATTCAAAAACACCGTATAACGTAATTGATCTAATGGAGGAGCAGAAAACCATATCCAACATGGGCGGAACGATGCGGCTAGGAGCGTATAAATGCGTGTTGACTGAAGGTTCTGTAGCGGAGAAAGCCTATGGTACGACCCTTGTCAGCGAACGTCATCGACACCGTTTTGAGTTTAACAGCGATTATAGGGAGCGATTTGAGGCTTCTGGAATGAGGTGCGTTGGCGAGAATCCTGAAACGCATTTAGTTGAGGTGGTCGAGATTCCTAGTAAAAAATGGTTTGTCGGCACTCAATATCATCCGGAGTATAACAGCACCGTGCTACGTCCTAATCCATTGTTTATGGACTTTATACGTGCAGCGATTGAGAATAAAAAGAGTATTAATTAAATAATTTTAGAAAGGTTAATTCCCAAGGAATGGATAAAAATTCGATAATAGGAATGATTTTGATGGCAGCCGTGATTTTCGGATTCATGTGGCTGCAACAGCCTTCAGAGGAAGAATTGGAGGCACGTCGCCAGCAGGCGGAGGCACAACGAGTGGAAGCGGCAAAGCAGGCTGAAGCCGAAGCTGCCGCAAGAATGAGCGGAAGAGTCGACACGGTTTCATTAGCCGAAGTCAACACTTTGCGTGCTGCGATACAGCAGTTCGGTGTTGCTGATTCAGCTAATGTCATAACTTTGAAAGGTGACGGAGTGGAAGTGTCTGTTGACGGTGATGAATTGACAGGGCAAATCGACTTAGGCGGAGTTTCTGTGGATGTGAAAGAAGCGTTAAACAACACATCGGTTAATCCGGTTATCCACAATCGCGCTTTAGCTAAGTTGCGTACCGAAGTGAATAAGTACATGAAAAATGGCGTATTCGCTAAATGTTTGTCGGGGGCTGACTCAACTGTAGTGCTTCAAAACGATTCACTAAGGGTGACTGTTTCTACCAAGGGTGGTGTGGTGTCGAGTGCTACATTGAAGAAATACAAGGCATACAATGCACCAGAGGTGGAATTGTTTGATGCGAAGTCTAATTCTTATAGCTTCGTGCTTAATACAAATTCTCAACGATTTGATACAAAGGATTTCTATTTCACGCCAGCCGAAATCACTGACACTACAGTATTGATGCAGCTTGATTTGGGTAACGGCAGCAAGTGGGGAATAAGGTATACTTTGAAGCCTGACAGCTATTTGGTGAAGATGGAAGTGCTGCAAGAGAATATGCAAGGTGTGATACCTGCTAACATCCCAGTGATGGATTTCTCTTGGAATCAACGTATCTCACGCCACGAGGAAGGTAAGATGTTCGAGGAACAGAATAGCGGAGTCTATTATAAGTTCTTAGGTGGTGATGTGGACTATTTGAGCGAAACTACAAGCGATAAGGACAGCTTTAGCGATAAGTTCAAATGGTTCAGCTTTAAAAACCAATTCTTCTCATGCGTGCTTATTGCTGATAAGTATTTTACAGGTGCGAAGATGAACAGCGTGCCATTTGAAAAGGGTACGTCGTTATATAAGGATTATTTGAAGGATGTTTCGGTCACTAGCGAAATAGAGTATAATTCAGCCGTTGAAAACCCAGCATCGTTCTATTTCTTCTTTGGTCCTAACCTATATGAGCTATTGGCAGATTACGATGACACTATTTGCCCAGATGAAGACTTGGAATTGACAAGGCTTCTACCTCTTGGCTGGACTTTGTTCCGCTGGATAAACGTGTATTTCGTTATCCCAGTATTTGATTTCTTGAGCAAATATATCAGCAATGCGGGTGTTGTGATATTGTTGCTTACGATTATCATCAAATTGGTGCTAGCTCCATTCCAATTCAAGAGCTACATATCGCAAGCTAAGATGCGTATTCTAGCTCCAGACATTAAGGCGATAAACGATAAATATCCAGGTCAAGAGAACGCTATGGTGCGTAGCCAGAAGACAATGGAACTTTACAACAAGGCTGGTGCAAATCCTATGAGCGGATGCCTACCGATGCTGTTGATGATGCCGGTGCTATTTGCAATGTTCCGTTTCTTCCCGTCTTGTATACAATTGCGTGGAGAATCATTCTTGTGGGTTAAAGACTTGTCGGCTCCCGATGCTATCGTCAGCTGGAGCACTCACATACCGTTTATCACTGATTATTTCGGTAATCACATCAGCTTGTTCTGTTTGTTGATGACTGTTACAAACATCGTGTATACTAGAGTGTCGATGTCATCTTCAGGCAATCAGATGCCGGGTATGAAGTGGATGATGTACTTGATGCCGTTGATGTTCTTGGTATTCTTCAACAACTACGCTGCGGGTTTGAGCTATTATTACTTCATTTCTTTGTTGATAACGATAATTGAAACTTACGTTTGCCGATTATTCGTTAATGAGAGTAAAGTGAGGGCTTTGATAGCTGAGAATGCAAGAAAGCCTAAGAAAAAAGGTTGGTTCGCTCAACGTTTGGAGGAGGCTCAACGCCAACAAAAGGCAATGCTAGAAGAACAGCAACGCCGTGGACGTAATGGCAAGGGTCGTAGATAATTGAAATTCTTCTTAAGGTTATAAATGGAATGTCGGTGCGTCAACTAGCCTTGACGTGCCGATATTTTTTAGAAATATGGTAGGGCTGTAGAAAAAATACGCAATTTTGCAACCAAAACACTATCTCATTGCGTCTAATGTATAAAAAAGTTGCAAAGGCGTAGAAGCTGAATAGGAAAACTTGTATATTTGTATAACAATAATGAAATACTAATAAAAACGATATGAAAGAATATAAATGCCCAGTGTGCGGTAATGTGACTTATTCGTCACTACCGTTGAGTACGGTGAAATGCCGTCGTTGTTGTAATGATTTTGCCACATGCGATGCCGATGCTCCTATGGGTAATACGATGGGAGGCTGCAATCATAATTTCAATGATAACCAGCAGCAAGCCAACTATGCTCCGGGTGGCGAATATCGTCAAGCACAACCGCAAGCGGGTAGCAATGTGTTCTCCGTTGGTCCTTCGGGACGTAGCCGTGGAGTGGCTGCGCTATTCGCTATATTTTTAGGAACGATTGGCATACATTATTTTTATGTGGGAAAAACTACGGCTGGAGTAATCTGCCTTTTGTTGACTATTTTGTCGTGCGGTTGGGCTGGACTCCTTATTCAAGTAATGACTTTGGTTCAAGGTATCTTGATGTTCACAATGAGCGAAGACGAATTTGATAACCGTTACGTATACACAAACTCGACTTTCCCATTCTAAGAAGTTGTTTCTGATTAGGAACTAGAATATAAAGAAAAGACCTGATGACACATTTGTTGCCGTCAGGTCTTTTAGATTTAGAATGTATTAATTTTTTATTCTAGGATGAATACGGCGCGAGGGGCGAAACTCATGTTTTTTTCTATTGTGAGCGGTTTGCTTGTTATTACATCAGTCAACGTAACTCCTAGAGGTAGAGTTTCGCTGTATATACTCATGTCGATGTTTAGCTCCTTGTCAGTACCGTTCATTATTATTACGGCACGGCGGTCACCTAGCTTACGCTCGTAGACGTACATTCCGTTTTCGGGCATGAAGTGTTTTAGGCTGCCCTTTGAAATCACCTCGTTGTCTTTACGCCAATTAGCAACCTTGCTCATGAAGGCTATCGCCTCATTTTGCATTTCGCTACGTCCTTCCTTAGTGAATACGTTTGTCTTATCGCCAGGGAATCCTCCCGGGACATCTTTTCTCACGTCGCCATCGGTCTTTTTCTTATCGCCGTGCATAAGCAGCTCTGTTCCATAATAGATTTGTGGAATACCTCTAGTTGTGAGCAAGAATACTATGCCTTGTTTCCATGCACCTAGGTTCTTAGGCTCTGTGAGCAAGAAACGGTCGGTGTCGTGGTTGTCAAGGAAAGTAAGAACATTTTGCGGATTCTCGTAGAGATAATCTAGGGAAAGGCGGTTGTAGATTTTGTTCATACCCTTGCCATATTCTAGAGTGTTCTCGTTGAACGCTTGAGTTGCTATAATCATAGTAGGGAAGTCCATCACGGTAGGCAGGTTAGGGTCGCCTTGCTTGTTTAGTCGGCTTCCTTTTTGCCAATAAGCAGTTCCAGCCACATCGCCATACCATGCTTCACCCACGATGTTGTAGCCCGGATATTCTTTCTGCACGTCGGCAATCCATTGTGCCATAGGTTCCATGTCGGCATAAGGGTAGGTATCCATTCTGATTCCGTCAATTTTGCTGAACTCAATCCACCAAATAGAGTTTTGGATAAGGTATCGCATCAAGTGCTGATTTTGTTGATTGAGGTCGGGCATTGATGGCACGAACCAGCCTTTAACCGAACGTGTGCGGTCGTAATCGCTGGCGTAAGGGTCGTTGATAGTGGATAGGCGGAAATTGGTCAATTTGTTACCACTAGGGTAGTTGAGCCAGTCCTTGCTAGGAAGATCGTTTAACCAAGGGTGCGAGCTTCCAGAATGGTTGAATATCATATCCATAACCACTTTTATACCACGCTTGTGAGATTGCTCTATGAGTGTGCGATATTCGTCGTTAGTGCCGAAACGAGGGTCTACCCGGTAGTAGTTGGTGGTCGCATATCCGTGATAAGCACCGCCAGGCATGTCGTTCTCAAGCACGGGATTTAGCCAGATAGCAGTAACTCCGAGTGATTCGATATAATCCAGATTGTTTTCGATACCTTTCAAGTCGCCGCCATGACGAGCGTTAGGGTCGTTGCGGTCGACCGCTACCGGATAATTCATACTGTTGATGGTGTTGTTGCTAGGATCACCATCGGCAAAACGGTCGGGCATGATAAGGTACAGAACATCCTCCGATGAGAACGGCGTAGGTTTCACTCCGTCGCGAGCCTTTAACTCGTATGAGATTTTTGTGGCTTTCTTGCCGTTTTTGAAAGTGATTTGTAGCGTGCCAGCTTTAGCCTCAGGCGAAACGTTAAGATAGATGATTTGGTAGTTCTTGCTGTCAAGACGTACTACGCTGTCTATCTTCACACCCTCATAGTCGATGTGTGGAACAGCATCTTTGATGTTGTCACCATGCACCATGAGTTGTACTTGCGGGTTGTTCATACCGACCCACCAGAAAGGAGGCTCTACGCTTAGCGGAGCTTGTTTTGCTGATAGCGATGCTGTGAAAACACACATCACCACCATGCCAAATAAGAATCTTAGGTTAGTTTTCATTTTTAAAATCATAAATCAGTATCATTTTTTAATTACTCTCATGTAGTCAAGTAGAGCGGTATTGGTTTCACCGTTCATATTCACGTTTTGTGGAGTGATGTATTTGATTTGAATCATGTTTTTACCACGAAGCAATTCCACTTGAAGCATATTGCTGAAACCTGTGCTTACCCATTCGCCTAAACCACGCTGCGGCATTACGATAGCACCAGCCTCGTGATTGTTGACAAGCAGTGTGCGGATCGCGCATTTGTTGTCGGTATTGATAGGCCCGCTGCCGTTGGCATAACGCACGTCAATCAAGTATGTGCCAGCTTTATCCACGTTCACGGCAAATGTGATATCGGTGTTCTTTGTGATGGTTGTTTCCACAAAATTATTGCTGCGGCTGGCTGGGACAAGTTCAGTACCAGCAGGTGCGACACTCTCAAATTGATATATGCTCATTACACCTTCTGGTATGATTTCTTGTGTGCGTGACATGAATCCGGTAAATTCCTTGCCCACAGGCACAACGTTGACCGTAGTGTATTTATCTACCTTGTTTATGTCTATCTTGCCGTTTTGAGCAGTTCCCGATTTCACACCGTTGATGTAAATATCGTAAGCGACATCTTTTTCGGGTGATGCTATAGTAGCTGTGTTGCCGTTCCACACAGTCCAAGGCGTAGCAGGCATGAAATCTGGCTCTTTCACAGTGGCTTTAGAAGTCTTAATTGTGTTGTTTGCCATATTTATCACGATATCATGCTCACCTTCGATGCTTGCAGGGACGAAATGGTCGGAGCGGGTTTCTCCATCAATTGAGAAACTCTCTATTTCATTGCCAGTGCCGTTTATGGTCACGTTCAATACGGCTTTGCGGTATTTGAATCCTTTCAAATTCTTAGTGCCAGGTATACATGCTGGGATGAATGGCTCAAACTTGATACCGTTTGACAAGTAGGTCATTCCAGCGAATACACGGAAAATCATAGCTAGATTTCCAGCGGCACTCCACAATTGCTTGTCGCTATTGGTTGCAGCACCTCGGTAGTCGCCAGTTGTCGATACGAACAACTCTTTATGCGTTCCGAATAGAGCTGCAGCACGATAGATAGCGCCTAAGCCATGTCGCAACGCTTCTTCATTGCCAGTTTTAGCCGCTGCCCAATTCCAGTAACCTTGTACGAAAGGCCATACTGCGTCATTATGATAAGGCTTGATATTTCTAATCTTAGGGTAGATAGAGGATATGCCGAACGGAGTGGCCGGCGTGTTGGCTATAAGTTTTTCGGCTCTGCCGTCTTCAGCAATGTCGAATATAACGCATAGCGATTGCCCTAGAGCATCGGTCATAGGCGATTTCACAGGATATACGCCACCATATATATATCCGCTATAATATCCTTTGTTTTCCATCCATAGATTTTGGTTGATAGCATTTTTTAGCTCGTCAGCTATTTTCTCATATTTCTCCCCGTCAACGCCTAGTTCTTCGCTCATTTCGGCAAGTATAGAATAGGTTTCTGCAAATACGGCATTAGTGCCTAAGCACATTGATT
Organism: uncultured Muribaculaceae bacterium; assembly: GCA_964606575.1. Classification (GTDB taxonomy): domain Bacteria; phylum Bacteroidota; class Bacteroidia; order Bacteroidales; family Muribaculaceae; genus RGIG4576. The sequence goes on from CAZSHA010000006.1 coordinate 17,251, forward strand.
CGTATATGTCCTTAGGAGTCATCCATTTAGGGTAAGATTGCTCACGCCAGTCAAGATAGGACTGCTCTCCGTGCATTAGTCGGAACTTGCTGTCCCATATTGTAGGTATGTCATCAGCCACAGAATTTTTAATCACATTGTAGGCATATTCAAGCCATTCTTTGTCGCCAGTGATTTTATATATTTCCCATGCGGCGATGCTCCACACTTCACGGTCGCTAGATGTAGGCCAAGAACCGCCTGTACCGGTATCTTGTATTATACGATCGTTCTTAACTTTGATTTTCAAGCTGTTCATAGAACGTTCAGGGTCAATCAGGCCTATGCCTAAGTGTATTGCGTAGCTGGCATCGCGAGTCCACACGCCTTCCCAGTTCTCGCCGGCGCGGAATGCGTTGTCCTTGTTCACCACGGCAAGCATGTTTTCGATAGCCATATTGTAAAGGGCGTTGATTAGGGTCTGGTCGGATGTATATATAGGATAATCCGGGTTTGGAGCGTCAACTTTCCAGTTTTTCGGCAAGTCGGTTTTCTGTATGTCAGGATTTAAAGCTATTTTCAATCCGTATATAGTGTCGCCATCCACAGGAGCTAGCTTTTGCATATCTTTTCCGTATAGGTTGTCGAAGTCCCAAGTGAGCGGATCTATATTTCCAGCCACCCAAATGCCTTTAAAGTCGTCGGCATAGATGGTATCATTGGTATTGGTCACATATAGCCCTTTCTCCTTAAAACTGTTTATAAGCGGTGACACATTCACTTTCAAAGTCCATTCAGCGTTTTTGTCCAGAGGTTTCGTGTCGGCTGGAAGTGTGGGCTTGCCGCTTGCTGGAACGCCTAACGGAATGATGGTGTCATTGCCGCCCACTATTGCATAGTGTGTTTCACCGGGAATAAGTTCGTTGTCACGAGAATTTAGCGACAATCGGAACTCGATAAGAGGCGATGGAGCTTCATCGGCAGGCGATGCGTAGTTGGTTATAACTTCGGTATCGCTAGTTGCGTATGCTATGAAATTCCCTTGCGTTACGCTGTCGCCAGTCACTGTGTAAAAATTATTTCTCTCGATTACGTCGTTATCAACAACTTTTTTGTCATTGCATCCGCTAAGGATTGCAGCCAAAAGGCATGAACTTAATATTACTTTAGTTTTCATGTTGTTACAAATAGAAATATATGTGCAAAGTAAGTGCTTTTTTTTGACATAAGGAACAAATCGGCGAAATTGAATAATGCCCATTGATTTTTTTTCACAAAAGCACATGCAATTTTTTAGGATTAAAAAAATATGCGTATCTTTGTGATGCCAAAAATACAGATAGTAACCAATTTTTACAAAATGGTCTGAAATTTTGGTCTAATAGTATTGAATTTACGATTTCAAGAAATATAGGTTTAAGGAATCGATTGTTTTAGGTGAATACTAGAGAGTATTCGTTGATAATGTTGAAAATTATGGGAACAAAATTGGAAAAGTTCATGTTGACAGGCAATATGCCTGCTCATGCGTTTCATCCGAATGTTTCTTTGTGTGCGAAGCCGCTACGTTGTTATGTGGCAAAGCCTAGAAACAAGAGAAGCGGGGAAAGGTGAGAAACGGTACCCGTAGTGTAACGCTCCTAAATGGGTAAAAGCAACTGGAAAAGAGGAGAAGAAAAAACGGTTGCCCCCATAAAGGATTAAAAAGATAACACAGAGGTTTTACTGGTTATTAAAAAGATCTAAATAAACTTCTGATTTAACGAACTCTCCCAAAGAGAAAGTTAACCCTAATACCACATTTTATTCATACTATTTTTTTCCTAGGGCACCCCGAAGTGATTCGCGGTGCTTTTTTGTTTTTATACTTTGCTTTGTGTGTAGTATATAGTGGAGAGAACTAAATTTACGGCAGTGTTGTTGTAATGGGTAGTAAGAAATGATATAATACCTGTTATGATTGAAAAAGAAACCATAGGGGTGGGACGTGATATTTCAGCCGATAACGATAGGGCGGCAGTGCGTAACCACCATGTTTTTAAAGCGAAAAATATATTGGCAGTAAACCTAATGTCATCGCCAGGAGCCGGTAAGACCGCATTCATTGAAGCCACGGTGAGGCATCTGTCAGGAAAATGTGCTATAGAAGTGGTTGAAGGCAATGTTGCTAACCGAAAAGATTGCGGTCGTATCGAGTCAAGCGGTGCTGAATGTAGGCTGATAGAAATGCAAGGTGAGTGTAGGATGGATGCCGAGATGCTCACTAGGATTATGGATATGATGACGTTGAGCGATAATTCTTTGGTCTTGATAGAGAGTGAGGAAAATCTGGTAAGCCCCTCGATGTTGTCGTTGGGAGAAGATATAAGGGTCGTAATGATAAGCGCAGCCGACGGCGAGGATATTCCGTTGAAATATCCGTCGGTGTTTGCGGCTAGTCATGTGTGCGTGGTAAGCAAGACCGATTTATTGCCTTGTGCTGATGTGGATATATTTTTGATGAAGCAAAATATCTTGAATGTCAATCCCGATATGGTTATATTCGAAGTGTCGGCAAGGTTGGGTGAGGGTATGGATAAGTGGTGTGATTATCTGCTCGGAAGGTTGAACGAAAATTTTAGTGTTGAGCGGTATTTCGATAGCGTGGCTGAATCATGGGACGAACATGGTCGTCCCGATATGGCTTGTATAAGGCAATTATTGTCGGTGGCGAAAATTAAGGAGGGCGATACGGTCTTAGATATAGGTAGCGGCACTGGAGTGCTGTTGCCTTACCTGTCTGATGTGGCAGGTGTGTCGGGTACGGTTGTTGCAGTAGATTGCTCGTCAAGGATGATAGATGTGTCTAGACGGAAGTATTCCGACTTGCCTAATGTCATTTTTCGCCATATTGATGTTGAGAAAAAGGTGGTTTCATGGCGTTTCGATTGCATTGTCATGTTCAATATGTTTCCTCATTTGAAATATCCGTTTTCCACATTAAGGCGGTTGGTGGAGAAGAACTTGAAAGAAGGAGGACGACTGGTTATAGCCCACTCAATGGGTAGGAATGAGCTTAATAGCTTACATTCCAAACAATTTGCCGATGGCGATTATTTTCCGTTGCCCGAGGTGTCTAAACTTGCCGAACGTATAGTGCAAGACGGATTGCGGACGAGCGATGCCGTAGATGACGACCGTGCTTATCGTATTGTCGTCACCCGTGGCATCCGTCATTACACGTCCAGTGGTGATTGATGTTCTTATTCTTGCCGTTTAAGAGAGCGGGTTGATTTTCGTCGGTGATCTTTCTTCGCTTCTTCGAATGCTATGTATAGTCCAATGCAACGGGTCATTAGTATGTCGTCGTGCCGTCCTTTCATAGCTCCATAGCTGCCGTTTGGCTGTTTTTCGTAGCAACTGTATTCATCAAGAGCCTGTAGGTCATGCTCTATGTAAAGGTTGTCACGCAGTATACGCATTTGCGAGTATATAACTTGCTCTTTGGTTCTCCTATTGGTGTGGAAACCTATTTTTCGAGTTTTTTCGGGGGCTGAAGCCGACGGCTCACGCCAATAGAAGTTGGAATACACCTCATTTACCAAGTCGAGTATATAGTCGCTTCCGTCGCCTTCGGTGAACTCAGTTTCCAGTGTGTTGCTCTCTATCACAAGCAATCCGTTGTGATACCATTTCGCAAGTTGTGCCGCTTTCCATGCCAGCAAGTCGTGATAGGTGTGGCCTCGCCATTGGGCTACCATTTCGGGTTTGCCTAGCGTACTTAGCCTGTCGATAACGGTAATCACCGAGTAGTCGGAGCTATTGCTTATGCCGCCCACGTCTACCGTTATAATATATCGGTTGCTCTTGCTTGGTGGCACGGTTGAGGGCTTTTTCCATATTTGCAGTTTGCCTTTTTGTGTTTCGGTAAAGCGTATGTCGCAGAGTGCGGCTTTCCCCTCCATGCCTTTGCCTTCAAGTTCGCCAATCCATGTTGGCTGGCAGCAATGGTCACGCAGCCTCTCGATGTCCGACAAGCTGAACACGCAGTTGCCGGTGTTGGTGAATGCTTCAATATCATCAGTCGGATATTCAGCCATCATTTGCGTGTGGCTGTTGTACTCTTTTCGCTTAGCATGATACCACGCTATCATTTCTAGTGTCAACCCTCGCTCCCATAGCTTCATCTCATAATTGTCTAAGTTGTTCCATAAAGCTTTGGCATCTTTCACTTCGCTGCGGTAAATCTCTATCTCATACCAAGGGACGAATACGGCGGTCTTGTCGCTTTGGCGGGCTTTAGCCCTAAGCCATTCGGTGTGGAAGAAGTTGCCTACGCCATTAGCAGTACTTTCCATGACGATAACCGATAGTGGTAGCAGTGCTACAGAACCGCACACGGCGCGCACCACATTTTCAGGGCTTTTCTGTGCTGTACTTCGCCAGAAAGCCACTTCGGTGAGGTGTGCCATAGATATGTCAAATCCTCTTATCGACTCTTGGCTCTCAGCCGAGCCAGTTGCCACGAGGCATGAGCGGCTTGAAATCTCGCTTACGTTGCGGCTTTTCTCAAACGGTTTGAATGTCATGCGTTCGTCGCTCAACGACTCAGGATATTCTTTCAACAAGCGTGAGTAGATACCTTTTATTGCCGATGATGTGTCTTTCAAGTGTCCGCATATAAGGCTGTTCCAGTTGGTGCGGTGAACGATTTGAATCCATGCCATATATATTTGGATTAAAGTAGAGCCGCCCCATTGTCGCGCTTTAAGCATTATGAGTCTGATAGGCTCGCCTGCAGTTCGCATGTCTTCAAGGCACGCAAGTACACGGCGTTGCGGAGCGTTGGGTGTGAAATGAATGTTGCGTGCTGTGATTTTGTCTTTTATTGTGACACATTTGGCACACCAGAACTCAAAGTCATGCTTTATGCGTAACCTCTCTAACTTTTCTATTGAAGTGCGTCGGTCTATGCGGTGCTCGTTGAACATCGCTTTAGGTAGGAAATAGCTTGTCCCTTTTGTACGTAGCTCTTGCCGTTCACCGTAGCATCCTATCCCTCGTATAGGGTCATAATCGTAAGCGAGAACTTCGTTCCTACGCTTGTTTTCGGCTATAATCTTGTCAATTTCAGTGTAGCTTGACTCAAAAGTTGTGTTTTTCATGGTTGAAGTGTATTTAAGCAGCAAAATTAGCGTTTACGAGTAGGCTTGTTATTCTCTGAAAGTGATATGGCTTCCTGCATTAACTTACTTTGGGGATGTTTTTTAGAATGGGTTATGGTTGATGATTATCTTTTTTGGGGAGAAGGGCGGGAGTTGCGGAATAGTACTTTTGCGGAAAAAATTAGATGTTATGGAAAACACATTTACTGAAGATGATTTTAGGGAGGCTGCACGCCTACTGGGTGTGGAAGTGGCAGTAGTGAAGACGGTTGCCGAGGTGGAGTCGGGCAATAAATGCGGTTTTGTTGCCGATGGAAAGCCTGCAATACTTTTTGAAGGTCATGTGTTCTGGCGTAAATTGGAGGAGGCGGGTTTGAATCCGGCTAAGTTTGTTGCGGGAAACGAGAACGTGCTATATCCCAAGTGGACTAAGGCTCATTATAAGGGCGGAACTGGTGAATATGAGCGGTTGGCAAAAGCTATGATGATACATAAACCGTCGGCATTGGAGTCGGCTAGTTGGGGCGCGTTCCAAATAATGGGCTTTAATTATCGCCAGTGCGGTTGCGAGAATGTGTTGGATTTTGTGAAACGTATGCAATCGGGATGCCGTTGCCAAATGTTGTTGTGGGTAGAATTTATAAAACGTTCGGGCATGCAGGCATATCTGCAACGCCGTGACTGGGAGCGTTTCGCTAGAGCTTATAACGGCAAGGGCTATAAGAAAAATCAGTATGATGAGAGATTGAGAAAAACATATATGAAATACCGTAGAAAAGACAGGTAAAACAACGATGAGAAAAATGAAAATAACGCCTAAAGGTGTGACAATAAGGTGCAACACCGAGGCTGGAATGACAGGAGAGTGTGAAGCGTTGGTGAATATGCGTGAGCGTGAGGAATCGTTGCAGGTGGTTGGTGATTGGGCTAAGGTGGGCATTTTGTCAATCGGAGAGGTGCTTATGCTAATAGATCATAGGCAAGATGCCGACTATTATATTACCGCAAGAGGCAAGTCAATCTATCGGCATGGAATGAAAGCGGGTAGAAAATATGAGCAGAACGATGCGTATATATGCGAATTGGATGCTGCTCCAGAATGGATGCAGGCTGTAGGGGATTTCGTTGTGATAGGTACACAACAAGGCTATCGCTATTTGCTCTTTAAAAAAGGGGAATATGGGTTGATAAATCTAAATGATGCCATTCCGCAATTGGTTCTTTCGGCTGTTAATATTGCGGATATCGCTTCTACACTTCATGGTGAGTCGTTTGAAGAAACTTATCAGTCGTGGGATAATCCGTTAGAAGAAAAGGATTATAAAGCGTTGCACGCTAAAGTGAAGTCGGTCTATGGGTCTTTGTTGGCTAAAGCGGAGCAATCGGGCAGTTTTGTGCAGCCTGTTGCGGTGCGTTATGCGGTGAGGCTGTGGGACGACAGTTATGTATGGGTGAGCGCTCCTGTTGTGTTAGGTTGCGGTATTCAGGCTGGCGGTTGGCACTCAATTGCCGTAGACAGCTCGTTAGCTAGCTATGCTGATAGTGAGCTTAGCATGAAAAAGTATAATATAGGTGTGTCTATGGTGAAATCCCCGCTTGCTGAGTGGTTGCCATTGATAAAATCGGTAGATATTATGGTGAGTGGTGAGATGAATCCGTTTTTTGATGATAGGAGTATCTCTTGCCGTTGCGAAACTTCGCAAACATCAGCATCAAGCTATTATCTTTCATTTAAATTGGAACAGAAAGAGAGAATTGCAGCAGTAGGTGAGTTGGTGAATCCCGATAAATGGAATGTGATGGCAAGAATAACCGATGTGGCAAGTTTGACCACAGAACCAGTAGCCGTGCAGAGATGTGACATATATGACTTGTCGGTAGACCGTGCTGTGATAGCGGACATAGTGAGCGATATAAACCATGAAGTGGCGGCAAATGCGGGATTGAGCTTAAACGGCAGATTATATTCGGCAGGGCATAAACGAAGGATGCGAAACGCGTGGGAAAGCGTTCAGTATTGGAGTGGCTCGATGGCTAATACACCTTGTGAGGTGATAGTAACGGTAAAATTAAGCACTATTGATGGCGATGCGGTGAAAGCCGATAAACACGCTTATGATTACACACCGCAAAGTCTTAATGCGCTTGTAGCATATCCCGATGCTCGAGCCAAGGAGATTACGATTAAAGTACTAAGTGATAATAGCATAAAAGAGTGGACTGGAAAACTAGTTGGGATAGACTCACAAGGCATGGCTTATTTCTTGAATGACGATATGGTTGCGAATGAGTTTGCAACAGGATATTCGTTCTACTTGCCTACCGAGCGGAATATAGAGGCGACCGCTTTCACTGAATTTACTGTAAGCCGAAACGGTAATCCGCTTGTTGTGGAGCAGTGCCGCAATGTGGGAAATGGGGCGGTTACGTGTCTAGCTGTTGCGGCTAAGTCGATTTATTCCAATGTGTTTGGTCGTTATCCTGTGTATGCGTTTGCCACTGACGGAATTTATGCGATAGCTTATAAAGAGCTTGGTGATTATAAAGATTCGCAACTGATAGGCAAATATGTGCTGGCAAGTCCAGCAACGGTGGCTATGGCTAGGGATAAGGTGTATTTCGTGTCAACAGATGGGGAACTGTGCGTTGTGTCAGGTAAAACCGTGGAGGTGGTGAGGCTAATTGAGAGTGTTTCACAGGCTGTGTGGACCAAGGTGTTCGGTGAATTGCTTATAAAGCATGATGAGGGAAATGTGTCAGCGGTTATGCCTAACGGAAGAAGTTATGAACGGACGGAGCAGTTGGCTGCCGTTTACGGTGATTGCTTTGAGGCTTTGGCGGCGGATTCGGAGGGGAACTTAATAGACTTAAACGATGAAACAGCATCGGTGCGTGCAGTGAGGTTACATACTCATCCTATTGCGGTTGCTGATGATGAGTTGGTTGCTCCGTTGTCGCTGTCGTTCAACATGACAAGCGGGAATGGGTCATCGTGTAAACTGGAACTTAAAGGGAGTGACGGAACGGCTTGTGATTGGCGGATTTTAAGAGAAATAACGCTTGAAGGTTTGCAATGCCATCCAGTAACGGAGCATGTTTTCGCACCGCCATGTCGACTTTTGAGCATATATCTTGCTGGAAATATGGAAAGCGGAACTTTGTTCAGGAATGTCGTTTTGAGATATATTTGATTAATTGAGTCTTGCTACCGCTAAGGTGGCAAGGCTTATTTTTATGCCGGGAACATTGGCTATCGACTGTGCGGCACTTAGCAACGTGGCTCCAGTGGTTACTACATCGTCAACAATAAGTACATGTTTTCCAGCTAGTTGTTCTTTGCCAATCGCTTTATAAATGCCTTGTGTGTTTTTGTAACGCTCGTAGATTCCTTTGCGAGTCTGTGATTCATGGCTTTTAGTTGCTTCGATAATATCGGTTATGACAGGCACGTTCAGCACTTCGCCAAATCCTTGGGCTATAAATTCACTTTGGTTATATCCTCTTGATGCTAATTTAGTATAATGTAGCGGAATGGGAATGATGCAGTCTATATCGGCAAACGTGTTGTTGCGTTTCAATATTTTTGCATATTCGCTAGCCAACCATTTGCCTAGCAGAGGCTCGTTGCGATATTTAAGATTATGTAGTATGTTGGCGTATGGGCTTCCTTTCTCATAATAGAAATATCCCATGGCTTTTTCTATGTGAGTCTTGCCAGCGAATAGCTGTTCCATTTCGTTGAACTTCTTCTCATGAAAGCGTGTGCATGGGATGTCGAGAATACAGCCGGTGCATAGGTGTTTTTCGTGCGAAACCAGAGCTTTCCCGCACACAGAGCAAGAGCGAGGGAATAACGTGTCAAGCAAAGCGTGGAAGATATGTTTAAAAACCATCATCACAGTTTAGGAATTTAGATAGAGATTTATAGATGAGTTTGGGTTCGTAGCCCCTAGATACGGCGAATCGGAATAGCGAAGCCTTAGCCTGCATTTCATTCTTGCCCTTCAGCGAACGCATCTTGTTTTGCATGGCATGCTCTAGTGACTGCTCATATTCGTTATCGTCGATTTGGGCAATAGCATTTTCGATGATGCTAGCAGAAATACGCTTGTTCTTTAGCTGGTAAGCTATTTTAATTTTTCCCCATCCTTCGAATCTGAATTTATCACGTGTGAAAGCTATTGCGAAGCGTTCTTCGTTCAAATAGCCTTCATCGAGCAACCTCTGTATGATGCTATCGGCATTGGAACTGGAGATTCCCCATGTTTTTAGTTTTATACGTATGTCGTTTTCGGATTGCTCGCACTTTGAGCATAAAGCCGCTGCTCTGTATAGTGCTTTTTCGGGGGGTAACGGTTGTTTTGCTGTTGCCATATTAAGGGGTTTTTATTGCTTTGACAAATCGGTCAAGACCATACATGTCTTTGATGACGACAGCATCCTCAAAACCATTGGAGGTGAGTAGTTGTGCTGTTTCTTTCCCGAACTTGCTGTTTATCTCAAAATAAATTCGTCCGCTAGGCTTTAAAGCATGGTAGGCGTAGCGCGTTATCGCCCGATAAAAAAGCAAAGGAGAATCATCAGGAACAAAAAGAGCTGTTCTAGGCTCGTATTCAAGTACATTTGCTTCCATTGACACTTTCTCATGCTCGGTGATGTATGGAGGGTTGCTTACTATGATGTCGTATATAGGCTCTCCACAGAAAACTTCCGTAAGGATGTCCTTTTTCATGAAATTCACTTTTGCTTTGAGCACGCGCGCATTTTCTTTAGCTATCTCTAAAGCTCCGCTAGAGATGTCGAACGCATCTACTATGGAAAAACGCAAAGCCTTGTCTAACGCTATGGCAATCGCTCCGCTTCCTGTGCCTATGTCAAGTACCTTCAAATCGCTTTCAGTATTTTCTTTGACGATAATATCAACCAATTCTTCGGTTTCGGGGCGAGGAATAAGCGTTTCATGGGTTACTTTCAACGTGTGACCATGAAAATAAGCCTCGTTGAAAATATATTGGATAGGCTCATGTTTAAGAAGCCGTGACAATATATTGTCAATTTTGTTTTTGATATATGGGCTAAGTTCTTCATTGCTCCGCATGATTATATCTACTTGAGAATAGTTCATAAGGTTCTCGAATATAATCTTAACAATGCTTTTAATCTCGCCTTGCGAATATATGGGAGATAGTGTATTACGTATTTTTTGTATGGTATTTTCCATAGTGTAAAGATACTCATAAAATTTTAATTGGAGTTGTTAACGCTTATTTTTAGAGGAAAACTGAATGTTAAAACTGTATTAGAAGCGATATATTAGGGCTTAATGTCTGAATTATAAAGTGAGATAGAACTATTTTTACTACTTTTGTGACGAATAAAAGCTGTTATTAAAAATTTGCATATTGAGTAAACAAACGTAAAAAATGCTTTATCAGCAGATTTTTATCAAATTTGTTGCTAAATTTGCATTTTCAAAATTATATAAAAATGAATAAAAGATTTCCAATATATCTACTTTTAGGCATAATGTTTGCCTCGGTTTTATTTTCTTGCGGTGATGATGATGATGCTCCATACGAATTTGACTTGGTTAGCAGTGTCGCTGTTACCGAATTTTATTTAAGCGAAAACAGTGAGATTCTAAATAACTTGGATTCGGTTTTCTTCACAATAGATTTGAATAAGGCTGAGATATACAATGCCGATTCGTTGCCTAAGGGAACGGACGTGTCGGGACTTGAGATAAACATGACTTATGTAAATTGTAGCTCTGCGCAATTTCATGTGACAGGCGGAAAGTGGATGAAAGATACAACATTCGTATACAACAGCGGTGATTCGATAGATTTTACTGGTGATGTGAAATTTACAATCATTTCACAAGACTTGACAGCGAGCCGCACCTATACTATAAAGGTGAATGTGCATGAAATGGAGCCGGACTCGCTATATTGGAATCGCACGTCGCGCAGGGATTTGCCTTCATATTCTAATTATCAACCTAAAGAACAAAAAACGGTTCAATATCATGAGGGGCTGTATTGCTTGATGCGTGATGCTGTGTCTTGTGTTTTAGCAATAACTTCTGATCCTGCATCTAACAAGTGGACTCGTTCAAGAATAGAACTACCTTTTGAACCAAAAGTGGAAACATTCACTGCTACAAGCGATGCTTTATATATGTTAGATGTTGAAGGTGAGTTGTACAAGTCGGTTGACGGTTTTGCATGGTCGGCATGTGGCACATCGTGGTATAGCGTAAGCGGTTCGTATGGCGATAGAATGCTTGGCGTTATTTATGAAGACGGCGTGTATAAACACACTGAGTATCCTATGTCGGCTGGCTTCGAGCCTTATCAAGTATCGGAATCTTTCCCTATAGAAGGTGTTTCTCCTATGGTTACAATATCTTCAAAATGGGCAGTGAGCGAGCAACGCATGATAATAGGCGGAGTTACTGTGTCTGGAGTATACACAGGTCATTCTTGGGGATATGACGGTGAAGAATGGGGTCAGATAAGTAGAAGAGATATATTGGAGTCCAAGGGGGTAACATTGATAGACTACCGCTACTTCAGTGTCGATACCGAAAATAATTGGTCGGTGACAGAGTATCCTACGTTGTTTGCAATGGGTGGTATCGATAAGGAAGGTGAAATGCAAGGCATGGTATATGTGTCGAATGACAGAGGTATGAACTGGTATCTTGGAGGAGAGTTAGTTCAACTGCCTGACTATATAGAAGATTTTGCTTATGCACAAGCATTTGTTTATAATAGTACACTAACAACAGAATCACGTAGCGAGTCGACTGGATGGATTTCTATGCCAGCCACAAAATTGCCGTCTTGGTATAGTGTGTGTGATGGCGTAACTTCTCAATCGAGAGTGACTACAGCTATAACTAGTTGGGAGTGTCCTTATATTTATCTGTTCGGAGGAACAGATATTTACGGCAATCTTCATAATAACATTTGGAGAGGTGTCGTTAACCGATTGTCATTTAAGCCGCTTTATTAATTAAAGAGGCTTTTTGCTGAGGTGGAATATACTTTTTGATAACTTTGATGCGTTTAATAAAGAAAAAGAACACACTGGTTATGAAGAAGATATTTGTCGCTATAATGATGTTAATAGTAGCCATCGACTCGGCGACTGCACAAGATTATCGTTATGAGATTGGTGCGGGGCTAGGGGCGAGCGGATATCTTGGTGATGTGAATAAAAGTAATTTTTTGAAACATACTGGATTGGCTGGAGGCGTATTGTTTAGGTATATTCCTAATTATAGGTGGGCAGTGAAAGCTAACATTTATACAGGCAGTATAAGTGGCGATTCCAAAGATGGCAATATGGTGTTTCCCGATGGGCAAACTTATTCGTTCAGCTCGAAGCTGTATGATTTTGGTGCTCAAGTGGAGTTTAATTTTTTTGACTATGGAATAGGCGCAACCTATATGAAGCTGAAGCGTCTGACACCGTATCTTACTTTAGGTATTGGAGGTGTTGTGGCTTCGGTTGACGGTGAGAGTGCTTTCGCTGTGAATATGCCTTTGGGTGTAGGCGTGAAGTATAAGTTGAAAGAACGGCTGAATCTGGGTGTTGAGTTCACTATGCGTAAGGCTTTTGGCGATAAACTAGATGGTTTAGCCGACTTGAACGGCATAAAAAGTTCGTTCGGAAAAAACACCGACTGGTCGTCGTTCATAATGTTCTCGGTGACTTATGAGTTCAGCAAGCGCTGCAGAACATGCCATTATGTGGATTGAGCCTATTAGAAGTGTTTTACTAGAGAATTGAAAAAGAAATATGTCATTGATAGATAAAATAGACAAGAGCCGATTGCCCGAACATGTTGCAATCATCATGGACGGAAATGGAAGATGGGCTAAACAGCGTAATCTAGATAGGTCGATGGGACATGTCGAGGGTGTTAATACTGTGCGTCGCATAACAGAGGCAGCATCGGAGCTTGGCGTTAAATATCTTACATTATATACGTTCTCCACAGAGAATTGGAATAGACCTAAGGAGGAAGTGGATGCATTGATGAATCTTATTGTGGTGGCTATCGAACGTGAAACGCCCGATTTGATTAAAAATAATGTACGCCTCACTATGATTGGGGATATTGCAAGAATGCCTGAATTTGCTTCGGAGCGGTTGAAAAAGTGCATGGACGACACCTCGCATTGCAACGGCTTGACTTTGGTTCTAGCACTAAGCTATTCTTCTAGATGGGAGATTGTTGAGGCTTGTAGGGCAATAGCAGAAAAAGTGCAATGTGGTGATATGAACGTGGATGACATAAATGATGAAACAATAAGCGAAAATCTTACGACAAAGAACATACCCGATCCAGATTTGTTGATACGTACTGCTGGTGATTTGAGAATAAGCAACTATCTATTATGGCAGATTGCCTATTCAGAATTGTATTTTACTCCAGTGTTCTGGCCAGATTTCTCTAAGGAGGAATTTTATGAGGCTGTGATGGAGTATCAATCTAGAGAAAGGCGCTTCGGTAAGACTAGCGAGCAGGTGAGTGATAATAAATAAGAATTAAAGACGATAATTATATTTAGATATGCGATATAAGTTATTACTTGTTATAGTTTCTATATTGGTTGGGGCTTTTGCTCCTATAGCTTCTGCCCAAACGCAGAACGATACGATTTATAATCCTAAAATCGTATATACAAGTATGCCTCAAAAGTATGAGATTGCTGGAATCAAGATAACAGGAGCCGATAATTACGAAGATTATATAATACTTGGATATTCAGGCTTGTCGGTTGGTCAGCGCGTGTATATACCTGGTGATGAGCTAACGGCTGCTGCTAAGCGTTTCTGGAGGCAGGGCTTGTTCTCTAAGGTTCAAATTAAGGTGGAAAAGATATACAAGGATAAGGCTTGGCTTGAGATTGTGCTACGCCAGCAACCTCGTATCGCCAGCATTAACTATATAGGCATGAAAAAGGGTGAACGTGAGGATATTAAGGAACGCTTGGGACTTATGAAAGGAAACCAATTCACTCAAAATATAGCAGCTCGCACAAAGCAGATTGTTGAAAAGTACTATGATGACAAGGGGTTCAAGAATGCAGAGGTGAATGTGGTGCAAAAAGAGGATTTGAGTAATGCCAATGAGGTGATTGTGGATATTGTGGTTGACCGTCACGACAAGGTGAAAGTGCATAAGATTTATATCGAGGGCAATGAAGTGCTAAGCGACGGCAAATTGAAACGCACAATGAAGAAAACCAATGAAAAGAGAAGTTTTGCTAAGATATTCAGCCAAAAGAAATTTGTTCCATCGGATTTTGAGGATGATAAGAAGCGTATTATAGATAAGTATAACGAGATGGGTTATCGTGATGCTAAAATAGTTATGGATAGTGTGGTCAACTATGATGAAAAGAATGTTGACGTGTACTTGAAAATAGATGAAGGCAAGCAGTATTTCATTTCAGATATATCATGGGTGGGTAATACGGTCTATCCGTCAACATTCCTTGACGAGGTGCTAGGATTGAAAAAAGGTGATATCTACAATCAGAAGATGATAACAAAGCGTACTAGCGATGATGATGATGCTGTTGCCAACTTATATATGAACAAAGGTTACCTATTCTTCAATTTAGTACCTATTGAGAATAATATACAAAACGACTCGATAGCTTTGGAAATGCGTGTGATTGAGGGTCCTCAAGCTCGTATCAACAAAGTCAAAATCAATGGTAACGACCGATTGTATGAAAAGGTTGTGCGTCGTGAGTTGCGTGTTAAGCCTGGTCAATTGTTCTCAAAGTCGGATTTGATGCGTTCAGCTCGTGAAATTGCGCAGACTGGTCACTTTGACCCTGAAAAGATGGATATCCGTCCTGAACCGAACGAGGAAAATGGAACGGTTGATATTCTTTTCAACTTGGAGTCAAAAGCGAACGACCAAATAGAGTTCTCGGCAGGTTGGGGACAAACTGGTGTTATCGGTAAGTTGAGTTTGAAGTTCACTAACTTCTCTATAAAGAATTTGTTCTATCCTTCGTCATATAAGGGTATAATACCTCAAGGTGAGGGTCAGACGTTTACAATCAGCGCGCAGACGAATGCTAAGTATTACCAAGCATATAGCATATCTTTCTTAGATCCATGGTTTGGTGGCAAACGTCCTAATTCACTTTCTGTTTCAGCGTTCTATTCTCGCCAAACAGGTATCAACTCATCTTACTATAATAGTAATTATACTAACTATATGTATAACTACTACGGTTATGGCTACAATAGCAATTATTATAACAATAATTACTCTTACGAAAGTGCATACGACCCTAATAAATACTTGCAAATGGCAGGTGTCACAGTAGGTTTCGGAAAGCGTTTGAAATGGCCAGATGACTATTTTACTTTGACAGCTGAATTGAGTTATCAATGGTATAACTTGAAGAATTGGGAATATTTGTACTATATGAATAATGGTGTTTCAAATTCAATCATATTCGGTTTGACGCTGGCTAGAAATAGTATTGATAATCCGTTGTATACACGTAGCGGTAGTGATTTCTCTTTGAGCTTGCACATGACCCCTCCAGCTTCATTGTTCGGCAAGAAGAATTGGAAGGCTCTTTCAGAGGCTAATACAGTTGAGTCTAAGAAAGAAATGTACAAGTGGATAGAGTATTGGAAGTTAAAATTCAAAGCTCGCACCTATACCCCGCTTACTGATGTTGACGGTCAATGGACTTTGGTGCTGATGACCCGTGCCGATATAGGATTGCTGGGTAGTTATAACAAATATTTGAAGTCGCCGTTTGAAACGTTCTATGTCGGTGGTGACGGAATGTCGGGAAGCTATACTTACGCTACTGAAACTATCGCATTGCGTGGTTATGATAACGGTGCATTCACTCCATATACTCGTGAAGGTTATGCTTATACCAGATACTGTTTTGAGTTGCATTTCCCATTCATGTTGCAAACTAGTACCACAATATATGGTCTTGCATTCGTTGAAGGAGGTAATGCGTGGACAAGCGTAGGCGATTTCTCTCCATTCAACTTGAAGCGTTCGGCAGGCGCTGGTGTACGTATTTTCTTACCTATGGTTGGTATGATGGGTATTGACTGGGCTTATGGTTTCGATAAGGTTTACGGAACTAAGGGTGGTAGCCACTTCCACTTTGTGTTAGGTCAAGAGTTCTAAAGTGCTTTATATGTTGGACAACAGAATATAAAATTTTAGGAAGCTGCCAACATTTAATGTTTGACAGCTTCTTTAAATTATAGAAATAAACCTCAAAATAAATTAAAAGATTAAACCTTAGTAGGTTACAGAAGTCAAAATACCAGTAATATAAAAACTATACCATTATGAAGAGATTGGTGATTACTTTGCTAGCGTTTACAGCTATTGTGATGTGTGCTAATGCGCAGAAGTTTGCGTTGGTAGATATGGAATATGTGTTGAAGAATATTCCGGCCTATGAAATGGCAAACGAGCAGTTGAATCAAGTTTCATTGCGTTGGGAAAAAGAGGTTGAGGATTTGAGTAAGGAAGCGGAGGCTTTGTACCGTAACTTCCAAAGCGACATGGTGTTCCTTACTGATGAGCAGAAGAAAAAGAAGGAACAAGAGATTGTAGCTAAAGAGAAGGAGGTAACAGATCTAAGATATAAATATTTTGGTCCGCAAGGCGAGCTATTCAAGAAGCGTGAATCTTTGATTAAGCCTATACAAGACGATGTGTATGAAGCTATAAAGAAAGTGAGCGAGGAGAGAGGCTATCAAGTGATTTTCGACCGTGCATCATCTCAAAGCATTATTTTTGCTTCCCCACGCATAGATGTGAGTAATTTGGTGCTTGAAAAATTGGGCTACTCGAAATAAATGTGCATAATCACTTTAGTGTGAATGTGCTAGAGCGTGATACCGCATGTAAAAAACGATATTTTTATTTTGTTATTGCACTCATTTGCACTATCTTTGTGGCTGTTTAAGAAAAAAGAAAATAATAATACAAACAAAAATAACAATGATTAAGAAATTATTACTTGCTGTACTTGTTGCAGCTCCAATGTGCTTGTCAGCACAAACTTTGAAGTTTGGTACTGTTAACACTCAAGAGATTTTTAACGTGATGCCAGAGAAAGCAACAGCTGAAAATACATTGAAAGATGTTGCGGCTAAGTATGATGCAGAAGGAAAGAAACTTCAAGAGGCGTTTGTAAAGCAACAAGAAGAGTATGCTAAGATTGAGCAAGATGCTACAACTCCAAAGGCTATAAAGGATCGTCGTATGCAAGAATTGCAAGAGGCATATCAAAAGATTCAAAATTTCCAACAAACTGCTTCTCAAGACTTGCAACGTCAACAAGAAACACTTCTTGCTCCTATCACTGATAAGTTGACAAAGGCAATTCAAGCAGTTGGTGCTGAAGGTGGTTTCACTTTTATTTATGACTTGTCTATCCCATCGGTGATATACACAGGTACTGGTGCGCAAGATGTTACCCCTCTTGTAAAAGCGAAACTTAATATTAAGTAATAACGTTTCATGATTACATAAGTTGGTTGCCTGATAACCCTTCGTTGGTTGTCAGGCATTTTTGTTTTTGCCTTTATTGGGGATGCTCTATGTTTTTCCAAAATAAAGTGCTACTTTTGTAATAAGAATGAAAATTAATGATTATGGTAAAGAAATTATTATTAGTTGCCGCATTGCTAACTCCGGCATTTGTGTCGGCGCAGACATATAAATTTGGTACAGTAGACACTAAGGCGATATTTGATGCTATGCCAGAGAAAGTGGCAGCTGAAAATAGGCTAAATGATTTGTCTGCTCGGTATCATGAGGAGAATAAGAAGCTTGAGTCGGAGTTTAATCAGAAATATGCCGATTTCCAAGCGTTAGATCCTTATACTCCAAAGTCGATAAAGGAGCGTCGGATGCAGGAAATTCAAGAGAACCAGCGTAAAATTTCTCAATTTCAGCGGATGGTTGAGAATGATATAAAAAACAAGCAAGCTGAACTTCTTGACCCGATAAAGAGTAAGATTCAAGAGGCGATAGATAGTGTGGGCGTGCAAGGCGGGTACTTGTTTATATTTGACGTTTCAAAGACCCCTGTGGCGTTTAAGAGTTCCGAAGCCACAGATGTTACTCCAGAGGTGAAAAGTCGCTTAGGGTTGAAATAAAATGCGTTTGTGAGGTGCGCAACCTCATGGATGAAGAGTCATAAGAAAGAGGGTGTGTCAAAGGTCATTTTGATGCACTCTTGTTTCTTTGTGTGAAGTGGTTTTGTTAACAGCAAAAATGGCACAGATGTTATTCTGTTGCCAATTGACTTGATTTGAGATAGAAAAACAGCCTGCAATCTTTGTGGAATCGCAAGCTGTTTGAGCCACAGGTGGGACTCGAACCCACGACCTTTTCGTTACGAATGAAATGCTCTAACCGACTGAGCTATTGTGGCTGGTGCGCATCTTTAAACAGATGCTGTTTTATCTGTCTTGTTGTTTGCTATATACAAATGTTATTTTAGCCTTATCCAATCTAACTTTAGCGATAGAAGGACCAGATACAGCAGGTGTCATAGATGTAATAGTCGTTGTTGATGTGTAGTAGCTATAACTGCTCTCGCTTGTCACGTCAACGGGAACTAATACCATGTCGCTTGCATCTTGTATATCTTCATCGCTCGCATCTAGCAATTCAAGCAAGTATTCTCTCATGTTGCCAAATGTGTACGACTTTGTGCTGCTGTTGTATGCTGCGTAAAAGTTGGTAGTGTTATTGGATATTTTGTTATTGGCAAAGAACTCATCTTTATCCGATCTCTTTATAAGCAATAGGTACTTCGGCGGCGTGATTGAGTACTCGTTGGAGATTTCTTCCACTGGTACGTTGAAATATAAGGTGTTAACCACTTTCAAGCGTTCACTGTCGCTTTTATACATTTGTATAATATCTTCTAAAGGGAAGTTGATTTTCACGTCGTAGCCGATAGGCGCTTGCAAGATAACATCGCCGTTGTTCACCATCTCCTTAATGTTGTCGGCAATCTTTAGCTTGATGTTGTTATTGCTTATAACTTCAGGAGCCGCTGTTGCGTAGCTTGAGCTGTCACGTACTATGGTGTCAGTGCCTTCTGTAGTTGTGGTTTTACGGCGATAGTTTACAAGCAGAAATGTCTTGTCGATTTTTGAGATACGACCGCTACCGTAAGATGTGGTAGCATATATGCCAGGGAAAAGTTGGTTGAATTTCTCTGGATATTGGAATGTAGTAGGGTTGTTTTTGTATTCGTTGAACATATCAACGGCAATCTGCTTTGGTAGCGTCATCACGATTGTGCGATATTCGCTTTTTGTCACCGTACTATGTATCAAGTCGGGTGAAGCCGATTGGGTTGCTGTGTATGAACTTGTTCCTATTAATCCGTTTGTGCTGTAGTAGCCCTCTGGGTTGAATGAGCTGTTTATTGGAACTTCTAACTGTTTGTCCAGTTGGTATACGTTTACACGCATTGGCATAATAGAATCACCAGTGTATCCTCCTATCGGGCTGCGCAAAATAAGGCGTATTGAATCAATGTTTTCTGCTGTTACGCCAGTTGTGTCGATAGCTGTAGAGGGTAAGAATTGGCATACGAAGTCGGAACTTAATTCTCCGAAGTTTGTAGCCTTGATAGCACCAAGAAGCTGTGTCATAGTACGTGTAAGGATTTTCTCGTTTCTGACAGAAGCCCCGCTCACCACAAATGATGAGTCTGCTACAACGTCTAGCTTAGTTCCAGTGATAGAGCTTCCTATGGTGTCGTCGGAGCAGGAATAAGCACCGCACATAAGCAAAAGTCCTAGTAGCAAGTAGTATGCTTTTTTCATAATTGTAAACTAAATCATATTTAAAGTGATTTGTAAAATTCGGCATATCTTTCAGCATAGCCTTTTTCGTCTTCGATATAAGGCAAGAACGGAATGCCAAGCTCTTTTACATAATCCAATATTTCGGGGTTGATGTTCTTGCTGTATTGAATAACACCGTGACTATTGGCGATTGCTAGTTTCGTTAACGCTGTGTGGTCTACTGGTTTGCCATCTATTGCGACAACGTCTTCGGGTATTATCCCATCCAATTTCATCTTTTCGGCGAGTCTGGCATCAAAAGGCTCTGGGTACTCGTCATCATATAGCGAATATACGATTTTAGACTTTAAGTAGATTGGGTCTTCGTTGTACATGTGTTTAAGATATAGCGGAGTTAGTGCCGAAATCCAGCCGTGGCAATGAATTATGTCTGGTTCCCAACGCAATTTCTTCACTGTTTCCATGACACCACGAACGAAGAATATACTGCGTTCATCGTTGTCTTCGGGCGAAGTTGCTGTTTCTAAATCTTTGGTCACATTGTGCAAGAAATAATCATCGTTGTAGATGAAATATACTTGGATGCGTGCAGGTTGCAATGTCGCCACCTTTATAATAAGCGGATGGTCAGAGTCATCGATGATTATATTCATTCCCGACAATCTGATGACCTCATGCAATTGGTTGCGACGTTCGTTGATAAATCCATACTTTGGCATGAAAGTACGAACTTCCATTCCTAACTCTTGTATAGCAGGAGGCAAGTCACGACCCATTACCGCAATTGGCGATTCTGGCAAATATGGAGAAATTTCTTGTGAAATAAAAAGTACTCTATTTACATCCATAGTGTGATTAATTTAGTGCAAAGATAGTAAAAAATATTCACACAACGTTCACCGTTGAACTATGAATGTAGAGTATTTAAAGAAATAACATATTATTTGGTGCTAATTTAACAAATGTCAATATGTTTTGAGCGTTTTTTCGGTGGTTTTGAAATCGGTTGAGCGTGTTTGGATGTGGATTAAAGCGATGTGCCGATTTGTGTATGTGATAATTTAATGTTTATTTTGCAGTGTTTTTTGCGATAATGGCATGATTGTTGTAAATAAACATATTAAAAGGGAAATAAATAAAAATTAATATACGATGTTTGAAAGTTTAGTTGAAAAATTAGAGCATTCTTTTAAGATTCTAAAAGGTCAAGGTAAAATCACCGAGATAAATGTAGCAGAAACGTTGAAAGACGTTCGCCGTGCGTTGCTTGATGCCGACGTTAACTATAAAGTTGCCAAGCAATTCACCGATACTGTAAAGGCGAAGGCTATGGGTCAAGACGTGATAAATTCGCTTGAGCCAAAGCAATTGATGATTAAGATTGTTCATGACGAGCTTACTGAAATGATGGGTGGCGAACCGGCTCCGTTCAACATAGATGGTAAGCCTGCGGTTATATTGATGTCGGGTCTTCAAGGTTCTGGTAAAACCACGTTCTCAGGAAAACTGGCTAACCGTTTAAAAGCCGATAAACATAAGAAACCGTTGCTGGTGGCTTGTGACGTATACCGCCCTGCGGCTATAGAGCAGTTGAAAGTATTAGGAAATCAAATTGATGTTCCTGTATATTCAGAACCAGAGAGCAAGAATCCTGTAGAAATAGCTAAGAATGCGATAGCGCATGCTAAGGCTAACGGAAATGATTTGGTGATAGTCGATACTGCTGGTCGTCTTGCGGTAGATGAGGAGATGATGAACGAGATTGAGGCTGTGAAGAAGGCTATCAATCCTACTGAAACATTGTTTGTCGTCGATGCGATGACTGGTCAAGATGCCGTGAATACCGCTAAGGAATTTAATGAGCGACTTGATTTTGACGGTGTTGTTTTGACTAAGTTGGACGGCGACACTCGTGGTGGTGCTGCGTTATCTATCCGTTCTGTTGTGAATAAGCCAATCAAGTTTGTCGGTACTGGCGAAAAACTTGAGGCAATAGACGCATTCCGTCCAAAAGGTATGGCTGACCGTATCTTGGGTATGGGTGACGTGGTTTCGCTCGTTGAGCGTATGCAACGTGAATATGACGAGAAGAAAGCAATGGAATTGCAAAAGAAGATTGCAAAGAACCAATTTGACTTCAACGACTTCTTGTCGCAAATCAACCAAATTAAGAAGATGGGTAATTTGAAAGACCTTGCTTCTATGATTCCTGGTGTGGGTAAGGCTATTAAGGATGTGGAAATAGGTGATGATGCGTTCAAAGGCATTGAGGCAATCATCTATTCGATGACTCCTCAAGAGCGTGCTAATCCTGAAATTATAAATGGTAGTCGCCGTCAACGTATAGCAAAGGGTAGTGGAACAACTTTGCAAGAAGTTAACCGTTTGTTGAAACAGTTTGACGAAACTCGCAAAATGATGCGTATGGCTACGACGATGAAGAACCCAATGAAGATGATGCGTAACATGCGCCGTCGCTAATATAATTGTGCTTTATGGAACTGATTGACGGAAAAAAAGTATCAAGCGATATAAAGAAGGAAATAGCTGCCGAGGTTGCTGAGATGGTTGCTGCTGGAAAGAAACGGCCGCATTTGGCGGCAGTGCTAGTAGGACATGATGGCGGTAGCGAAACCTACGTTGCTGCTAAAGTCAAAGCTTGCGAGGAATGTGGTTTTAAATCTACCTTGATTCGCTTTGAAGACGACGTGACCGAAGATGAATTATTGGCCACCGTAGATAAGTTGAATAGCGATGATGACATTGATGGATTCATTGTCCAGTTGCCGCTACCTAAGCATATTTCAGAACAGAAGGTGATAGAAGCGATTGACTACCGTAAAGATGTTGACGGTTTTCACCCTATTAATGTTGGACGTATGTCTATTGGTTTGCCATGCTTTGTTTCGGCTACACCAGCTGGTATTGTTGAGCTGTTGCACCGTTACGGAATAGATACAAAAGGTGCTAATTGCGTAGTGCTAGGTCGCAGTAATATTGTGGGTAAGCCAGTTGCTTCATTGATGATGCAAAAGGGCAATCCGGGAAATGCCACAGTGACAGTTTGCCACAGTGCTACTAAGAATATAAAAGAAATATGCCGTGAGGCTGATATAATCATTGCCGCTCTTGGCTCACCTGAGTTCGTGAAGGAGGATATGGTTAAAGATGGTGCGGTGATTATAGACGTGGGTACTACTCGTGTGCCTTCTACTTTAACTAAGAGTGGGTGGAAACTTAAAGGCGACGTGGATTTTGAACATGTTGCACCTAAATGTTCTTATATTACGCCAGTTCCCGGCGGAGTGGGACCTATGACTATCGTGTCTTTGATGAAGAATACCCTTTTAGCATCGAAAAAAACTATATACTAATAGAAAACAAAAGTTGTTTTTTATTGAGGTTATGATTAATTTTGGGGTGCGACAAACAATGTCGCACCTTTTTGTATTATAAAAATAGGAATGGAACTAATGTCGATACTTCTTTTATCGTTGATCGGTCTTCTTCAGATGAACGACACTACGGAGCTTGCCTTTGTGGGTGATGCCATGCAGCACGGAGCGCAAATAAGGGTGGCTGCGCAAGTTGACGGTTCCTACGATTATAGTCCTTGTTTCACTCTGGTAGAGGGTGATATTAGGAGTGCTGATTATGCTGTGGCAAATTTGGAATGTCCATTGGGCGGTAAACCTTATTCAGGCTATCCGCTGTTCAGTTGCCCTGATGATTATGCGAAGCATTTAAGTAACATAGGTTTTGATATGCTTGTTACGGCAAATAACCACTGTCTTGATTGCGGTGATAGGGGGCTGAAACGCACCATTAAGGCTCTTGATGATATGGGGATACCGCATATTGGAACTTATTCGGATAAAGATGACAGAGTGAGGCGTTTACCGTGCATTATTAATGTGAATGGCGTAAAAATAGCCTTTCTGTCGTATACTTATGGTACTAACGGATTCTCAGCTACGACTCCAGTAGTTGTGGATTTCATTAATAAAAAACGAATAGAGGCTGACTTGGATTCGGCATATAAGGCTGGTGCTGAAATGGTGTGCGTGTATATGCATTGGGGCAACGAATATGAGATGTTGCCGAGCCGTTACCAGCGTGAACTTGCTGAGTTCTTGGCTAACAAGGGGGTGGATATGATTATAGGCAGCCATCCGCATGTGGTTCAGCCTTTTGAGTTGCGGTGTGATGAACAAGATGCTAAAAACGTCTTTGTCGCATATTCGTTAGGTAATTTTATCTCTAATCAGAATGATGCCACAAGCCGTGGCGGAGCAATGGCAAAAGTGACGATAGCTCGCTATGAGAATGATCCTATAGTGCTTGATGCATCTTATAAATTGTTTTTCTGCCAAAAGCCTGCGGGAAAAGGTGATAATTATTTGCTTATACCGCAGGGTATGCAAGAACTGGTGAGGAATGACTCTAAAAATGCCTTTAACGCCTTTATGGATAAGACTTTAAAGGTTTTGGTTAGGAATAATAAAAATATTATTAACAACTAAATAATGATGAAAAAATGACTCAAATTATCAATGGTGTGATTCACACTCCTCTAGGATGGGTGAAAGGCGGTTCTGTCTTATATGCAGACGGAAAGATTGTTGAGATTAAAAAAGATAGCATTGTCGTGGACGGTGCAGATGTGATTGATGCTGAAGGCGGTTATGTTGTGCCGGGCGGCATCGAGCTTCATGTTCATGGCGGTGGCGGTCACGATTTTACCGATGGTGATGAAGATGACTACCGTAAAGCGGTCCATGCTCACATGATACACGGTACTACAAGCATATATCCAACTTTGATGTCGACAACGGCAGAAAATATACGTCGCACTGCTGAGATATGTACTAAATTGATGGCTGAACCCGGTAGCCCTATCTTGGGTCTTCATTTGGAAGGTCACTATCTTAGCCCTAAGAAGGCTGGTGCACAGCTTCCTGATGCCATTAAGAATCCTAGTCCGGAGGAATATAAACCGCTTATCGAGGATTTCCCTTGTATCAAGCGTTGGGATATTGCTCCAGAATTGCCCGGAGCAATCGAATTGGGAGCCTATTTAACTAGTAAGGGCGTACTTCCTTCTATTGCTCACACGGCTGCCGTTTATGATGATGTAGTGAAAGGTTATGAGGTTGGTTTCCGTCATGCAACTCACTTCTATAATGCTATGGGCGGTTTCCATAATGTTAGAGAATATAAATCTGAAGGGACTGTAGAAAGCATATATTTGATTGACGGAATCACAGTGGAGGTTATTGCTGACGGTATACATGTTCCGATTCCGTTGTTGAAACTTGTATATAAGATCAAGGGTGTTGAGGGAGCGGCGCTTTGCACCGACGGATTGTCTTGTTCTGCTGGTGATGAGAATATGTATCTTGATCCACGTTTTATAATAGAAGATGGCGTGTGCAAGCTGGCAGACCGTTCTGCATTGGCTGGTAGCGTAGCTACTATGGATAGGCTTTTGCGTACTATGGTTGAAGGCGCAGGCGTTCCTTTCTTTGATGCTGTGCGAATGTCGTCAGAAACACCTGCTCGTATTATGGGCGTTTATGACCGTAAAGGCTCGATACGTGAGGGTAAGGATGCCGATTTATGTATCTACGATGCCGATTTGAATTTGAAGTCGGTTATAGCAATGGGCAAGAAAGTTGTTTGATGCAGCCGAGGACCTTGGTAATTCAGAATTTTACGGTGAATATTATAGCGATGTGCTTTTTGAAACGGCACATCGCTATTTTTTTCAAAAAAAGAAAAATTTTTTGTTACAAAAGATATAGTTTTGCGTATAGTATAGTGAAAGGCTTTTTGAAGATAAGGAAACTTGACGTGAAATAATGGATAACGAAACACTGACATCTATATTTACCGACATTCGCCAAAGGCTGACGAAAGTGGCTGTGCGTATGCTTGGGAATGATGACGATGCAGCCGATGCCGTGCAAGATGCCTTTTGTAGATTGTGGCAACGCAAGGATGGTATATCCACACGTAAAGAAGCCGAGGGGATTAGCGTAGTGACGCTTAAAAACTTGTGCATTGACAATATTAGGCGAAATTCTGCGGGCAATACCGTGAGCTTATGTGATAATATGACAACTGCCGACGGTATTGAAGACGGCAGTTATAGTGAACAAGAACGTAAAGAGGTTTTTGATGAGGTGAATGAGATAATGGATCATAAACTGAGTGAAACCCAACGTGAGATTGTGCGGATGAGGGAATATGAGGGCTATTCTTACGAGGATATAGCTGAAATTCTAGATATGCAACCAGCAACGGTGCGTGTGCAGTTGAGCCGTGCGAGAAAATTGGTTAGAGAATGTTATAGAAACAAATAGAACGATATAATATGAATGGTCTTGATAACATAAAAATGTCGCAAGCCGAGTTGGAACAATTGATAAGCAAATATTTCGATTGTGAAACTAGCGAGGCTGAGGAGGCTGCTCTGAAGCAGGCGTTGGCTGAATGTGGCTACAACAGTCCTGTTATAGATGATGCTAGGGTTGCTATGGGCTTTTTCTTAGTGGGGAAAACTGTTGACTCAGGGCTTAAAAGAAAACGTGCATCAGTATACTTGTGGCGTGCTATGTCGATTGCTGCTACTGTTGCGGTACTAATAATGGTGGGAGCGGGTTTATTTAGAACTGATGATATTTTGGAAGATGATAAGTGTATTGCTTATGTTAATGGTGAGGTTGTACATGATCAGGACGTTGTTATGTCTTTGATAAAGCATGATTTGAATAATGTGAATAGTGCTTCGTCGACGGTGGAAAATAGCATAGAAAACCAGTTGTCGGCAATAAGAAGTGTATTGCAAGGCGATAAATAAAATAATGGAGATATGAAATATAGGTGGATTTTAATGATGCTGTGTGCGGTATTTTCATTGCCAGTTATGGCGCAGAGCGGGCTGCATGTTGAAAAACTTTTTGACGGGCGGTTTCGCAAGCATCCTAATGCGGTCGAGATTGTTGTGACAGGAAAGTCGGCAAACGAGTTGAGGTTGACGACTTATCGTAGTGTAGTGTTGACTGGAGAATCTGATATGATAAGTGAGATTGAAGCCTTGGTGGTGAAAGATGGATTGAAATCGGTGGCGCATAAGGAGGTGTCTTATAGGGGCGGTGAGGTGTATTATGCTTTTTATACGCTGAAACCATTATCTAGAAAGATTAATAGATACCTGTTCTATCTGAATGAGAATCTTAACGTGGGGAATCCAAAGGATAGGGTGACTATTATTTATATGGACGGCTGGGCTGATGCCGATTATATAAAGGGACTGATAAAAAAATGATAGTGAAATAATTAAAATATATATTATGAAGAAATTTACTTTTTTATTGGCTGTGGTGACAGCCTTCACAATGTATTCTCAAGGGAATACGGCAAATGATACTGTGGCTGCTATTTCGGATGCGAAGAATGTAGTGATAACTGAAGTGAATGGTGGTGTGAAAGTGGAAGTTAGTGGCACTGACAAAAGTAAGAATTACGTGTATTCCTACAAGCATGAGGCTAAGCCTGAGGGGAAGGTGAGCGTTACTCAAGATTGGGGGCTAAGGTTGCCTTTCTCTAAGTCGGATACATCGCGGGTGTATAAAAGGAAACGGCATAAGTGGGCTGTAGTGAGCGGAGGTTTCTATATTGGATTTAATAATGCAGTCGACGATGTTCCAGAGCTTGGTGTGAAGGCTGGTTCATCGGTAGAGATTGCTTGGGATAGGATTCTAGGTCTACAATATCATCCGTTTGCAAAAGGCCCTCGTTTGTCGGTAGGTTTTGGTGTAGGCTGGAAGAATTTCAAGATAAAAGATAGCTATAATTGTTTTGTTGGCGATAAAAATGGGATAGAACTGGAGCAATTTGGAAACGAAATGATACCGAAATATTCACGGTTGAAAGTGTTCAGTTTGCGTGTTCCTTTTACTGTGCGTCAAAATTTGGGTGAAGGCTTCAGCTTAACTGCTGGTGCTGTTATGAATTTGAATACACATGCTTCGGTAAAAAATTGCTATTTGGAGAAAGATGGAACAAAGGTTGAGAGATCTTTTAGTGGTGTGCCAGTGCGTAAGGTCACATGGGATGTGATGGGAAGTCTTAACTATGAATGTCTAGGATTGTACGTTAAATATAGTCCTAAGACATATTTTGAGATAGGAAAGGGACCTCAATTTAAGTCGCTAGCCATTGGTTTCGGTATCTTCCTATAAGCAATGAAATGTGTGTTGTCATATCTTTGGAGAAGAAATTAGCATAGTTTTTTGCAAAGAAAATTTCGATTACGCTTGCATTGTTTGAGAAATTGTCTTACCTTTGCATCCGTTAATCGACATGGTGGATTTAGCTCAGTTGGTTAGAGCGTCGGATTGTGGTTCCGAAGGTCGTGGGTTCGAGCCCCATATTCCACCCTTCATAAGCGGAAGCTCTTCGGAGTTTTCGCTTTTTTGTTTTTAAAAAAGTGTTATTTTTGTCGTTGGTATAGATGGTAGCAAGGTTATGAAATTTGTGATAGCTCCCGATTCGTTTAAAGGTTCGCTCTCGTCGGTTGAAGTGGCAGATGCTATAGAATGTGGCATAAAGGCTGCTATGCCAGAGTCCGAGGTTGTTAAGTTGCCGTTGGCCGATGGCGGTGAAGGGACTATGCGTGTGCTGGTTGAAGCTATGGGTGGCGACGTTGTGCAGTGCGTAGCACGTGATCCTCTGGAGCGACTAATAAAAGCCGAGTATGGCATAGTGGAACGTGGTGAGGCACGGACGGCGATTATAGAGATGGCAGAGGCTAGCGGATTGTTGAAAGTGGTTGAGAATGAACGTGATGCCATGCGAGCCACAACAGTCGGTACAGGTGATATGATAAAAGATGCTTTGAATCGAGGATGCAGTAACTTTCTGGTCTGTATAGGTGGTAGTGCGACAACAGATGCTGGCAAGGGTATGCTGGAGGCGTTGGGGTGCGAGTTCCGAGATTGTGGCGGATATGAGTTGGCTCAAGGCGGAGGCTCTCTTATAGATTTGTGCAGTATATGTACGGATAATATTGATGCGAGGTTGCGTGAGTGCGATTTTACTGTGGCGTGCGATGTTCGGAATCCACTATATGGGAAAACTGGTGCTGCGTTTGTTTTTGCACCCCAAAAAGGGGCTTCAATTGCTGATGTTCACAGGTTGGATATGGGACTGCGGAAATATGCTGAATGTGTATATGTTGCTACAGGTGTTGATGTGGCTGAGATTGAGGGCGGTGGTGCTGCGGGTGGATTAGGTGCTGCTTTTGTGGCATTTCTAGGTGCGACAATCAGAAGTGGGGTAGATGTTGTGCTTGATGCTGCCGGCTTTGATGAGTGCTTGTGTGGGGCTGATATGGTGATTACAGGTGAAGGAAAGGCGGATGTACAGACGTTGATGGGCAAACTGCCAATGGGCGTGTTGAGAAGGTCTGTTGAGAAGCATGTTCCCGTGGTGCTGATGACCGGGTGTGTGGAAAATCGTGATAAGCTGTTGGATGCAGGATTTGCAGAAGTGCTATGTGTGAATGCTGAACACGATGTGGATGGGATGATGATGCTCCGTGAAGTGGCTATGGCTCGTGTGAGCGAAGCGGTGAAATGCTACTTAAATGATTTCGGCAGGTTTGGTCAAAAGATATTGTTGTAGAAAATAATAATTCATATAAAATGATACGGATATTTCTTGTGGGTTGCTGATGAGGTGATTGATGTTCTCTTCACAGAAACTGCCGTTCCGTAAAATTGGGATGTCTATAACTTCGTTGACGGCTTCGTTTCCTAGTGGGTTGATGTGTTCTTTTATCTCATATCTATTGCCAAGAAGGTTCGTAAGACAACAGAATTCAGGCTTGCCCCCGCGGCTAATGTTTCTGTAGTAGCCAATGACTTTTGTTTTTCCGATAAAGCGTTCGGGTATGTCGGTTTCTTCTTTTAATTCTCTTATGGTGCTATTGATGATGCATTCGCGAAAGTCTGTCTGGGATTTGTTCAAGTCTTTGTAGTCCGAAGAGCCGCTAGCTGTCGGGTGGATTTTTTTTGCATCTATAGCTGTGCGATTGTTATGCCGTAGCAAAATGATGTAGCCGTCTGTTGTGAGGCATAAAGTTGAAACGCCTATATGGTTGCTGAAATATGAGTCACCCAATGGCTTTATAGGGTAAATTGTGCTATTTAGTGGTGCAAGCAAATCCATAGATGATTGGTGTGCTAATTTAAGGTTGTAAATTTCATTTGTTAAGTATGTGTTGTAATAGCATCCTTTGCTCAACATAACTTTGTAGCCGTCTTTGTAGTGTTCTATCTCAGATGCCATACAGAGCTTTTTCTCGTTGTAAAATGCTCCTTTTGCCATTTCATGCCATTTGCATTTTAGGAAATGCATTAAGGTGTGTTGGTTTTGGTAGATGTAACGCTCTACTTTCTTCTGATGGGAAACGATTGTGCTAATGGCTATATGTGCGTCCGATATCAGTAACTTGGTTAAAGATGGATTAATGATAACTTTCGTCCCAAGTTCTTGGATAGTGATTTCCTTGTGAGTCCTAGCTAAACTTTCATCTATTTTTATATCGTTTGTTACGGTATATCCTGCCGTATAATATCCTGATGATTTAGTAATGCTTAATATTTCTGAAACTGTCACGCACGTTTGCCATAGCACGTTCAAGCAGAATATAATCAATAATGTTTCAACTCCTTTCGTGTCGAGCGACATGTTGAAATCATATATTGCATAAGTCAAAACACAAAGATTGATTAATATAGACCATTTTAACGTTTTGCGTAATTTGAGGTTGTATAGTAATATTGCAATGAAATTTAATAGTTTGTTCATAATAGTTCTGTTTATTTGCATTGTAAATATATAAATTCATCTTATTTTATACAAATAGTAGAAGCTGTTAAGGGGTAGAGGATACGGAATTTGTAATTAATGCTCGGTGTTTCTGCTCATTTGCTTAGAATATATATGAATGATACTGCTATTCATATGTGCGTGCTTGTTTTATGGTTTGTTTGCACTAAAGAGCGGTTTAAATACTGTGTTTTTTACTAAATTTTAGTTATTTTTTTTTTTTTTTTTGAATAATTAATTTTTGGATTTTCTTTTCAATAAATTTGCTTGTCTTATTTATTATCTGTAATTTTGTGTGCTATAATCCTTTTTACGCTTAGGCGTATGGGGAAGGGAATAAAATGGTATCCTAAACAAATTATCTGCAACTTATTGAAATATAGGTTGTTATGTGATTTAGGGTGAACTGTGGTTGTGTGGTTTTGTTAAATTTTTGGATGCTGCAAATACAATAGTTGTCGATGGCTGAAAATGAAATCAAAGACGATGAGCCTGCAAAGTGGTTTGTCATGAATGCTTATAAAAGTGAACGAAAGGCAGAGGACAAACTGAGAGGTGAGGACGGATTGGAGCATTTCATCCCCAAACGTTATGTGATAAGAAAATATCAGGGACGGTTGAAACGAGAACTGGTGCCGGCGATACCAAACTTGGTGTTTGTGCATGCAAAATATAATGATTTAGAGCGTTTTAAGAAGAGGTGCGAATATCTGCGGTACGCTACCCAGAAGATTGATGGGGTGAATAAGATATTGAAAGTCCCTGACAGTCAAATGGAGAATTTCATAAAAGTGGCGAGCCGTTATGAAGAAGATATAATTTATTTTAGTCCCGATGAGATCAATCTGGCAAAAGGCGTGAGAGTGCGAGTGCATGGCGGTGCATTTGACGGCGTGGAAGGCGTGTTGCTGAAAGTGAAAGGCAAGCGACGTAAGCGAGTGGTGATTCAAGTGGATGGCGTATTGGCACTTTCAGCAGCGGAGATAGAACCAGATTTGATAGAAGTCTTAAAGGGGTGAAAGCCAAAGGCGAATATACGAAAGCCTTTTCATGCAATAAGTAGCTTTTGATTACGAGTTGGTCGTGTGTTTCGTAGGAATCGAGAAATGATATGAACATAGCAGTAGTAGGAACGGGTTACGTGGGTCTGAGTATCGCTACGCTTTTGTCGCAACAAAATCATGTTGTGGCTTTGGATATTGTGCCAGGGCGTGTCGATATGATTAACCAGCGTGTGAGTCCTATTCAAGACGAGTGCTTGAAACGATATTTTTCTGAAAAAGAACTTGACCTGACTGCTACGCTAGACGATGAAAAGGCATATAAGGACGCTGATTTTGTGGTGATTGCTACACCGACTAATTACGACAGCCGTAGAAACTTTTTCGACACATCGGCAGTGGAGACGGTTGTCTACAATGTGATGAAGCATAATCCTACTGCTATTATGGTGATAAAGAGTACGATACCAGTAGGCTATACCGAGGCTATACGTGAGAAGACTGGTAGCGACAATATAATATTTTCTCCAGAATTTTTGCGGGAAAGCAAAGCTCTTTATGACAATTTATATCCGAGCCGTATTATTGTCGGTCGTCCCGAAGGTGACGAGCGGTTGGATTGTGCGGCAAGGCAATTCGCTTCGTTACTACAACAGGGAGCGTTGAAAGAGAACATAGACACATTGTTTATGGGACTCACGGAGGCAGAGGCGGTGAAATTGTTCGCCAATACCTATCTGGCACTGCGTGTGAGCTTTTTTAACGAACTGGATACATACGCTGAGATAAAAGGGCTTAATACGCAACAAGTTATAGAAGGAGTTGGTTTGGACCCACGTATCGGGTCGCATTATAATAATCCGTCGTTTGGATATGGAGGCTACTGTTTGCCGAAAGACACGAAACAGCTGCTTGCAAACTATGAGGACGTGCCACAGAATATGATTTCTGCTATTGTCGACAGCAACAGAACACGTAAGGATTTTGTTGCCGATAGAGTCCTTCGGATGGCAGGTTATTACGATTATTATAACAAGGGAGATTATAATGCGTCGGCTGAGAAGAAATGTGTTATCGGAGTTTATAGGCTCACGATGAAGACTAATAGCGATAATTTCCGTCAGTCGTCGATACAAGGTGTGATGAAGCGTATAAAGGCAAAAGGAGCTGAAGTGGTGATATATGAGCCTACGTTGGAGGATGGTTCCACATTCTTCGGAAGTAGGATAATCAATGACTTGGACGAATTTAAGCGTTTGTCGCAAGCGATAATAGCCAACCGCTATGATGCCTGCCTCGACAACGTGAAAGCCAAAGTCTACACCCGCGACATCTTCCGCCGCGACTAATTCCCAAACTCATATAAGAATAGAAATCACCTAGAGGTTAAAAATAAAAAAATAAGGATTATGAAAGGAATCGTTTTAGCTGGAGGCTCTGGTACAAGATTGTACCCAATTACAAAAGGTGTGAGCAAACAATTGTTGCCCGTCTATGACAAGCCAATGGTATATTATCCTATATCGATATTAATGCTTGCGGGAATACGGGAAATTCTTATTATATCGACGCCGAATGATTTGCCAGGATTTAAGCGTTTGCTTGGTGACGGTTCTGATTACGGTGTGCATTTTGAATATGCAGAACAACCATCACCAGATGGATTGGCGCAAGCATTTATAATAGGTGAGGATTTTATAGGGGATGATTCAGCTTGCCTAGTGCTCGGTGATAATATTTTTCAAGGACCAGGGCTGTCTAACTTGTTGGAAGATGCTGTAGATGATGCGGAATTGAATGATAAGGCTACTGTGTTTGGATATTGGGTCGATGATCCTGAAAGATATGGTGTAGCAGAATTTGATAAAGATGGAAACTGTTTGTCAATAGAGGAAAAACCTAAAGAACCTAAATCGAATTATGCGGTTGTCGGGTTGTATTTTTATCCTAATAAAGTTGTAGAAGTAGCAAAGAATATAAAACCGTCAGCGCGAGGCGAGTTGGAAATTACAACTGTAAACCAAGAATTCTTGAAGCAAGGTAGCTTGAAGGTGAAAACATTAGGCAGAGGTTTTGCTTGGCTAGATACTGGTACACACGATTCTTTAGCAGAAGCTTCCATTTTTGTGGAAGTTATAGAGAAGCGACAAGGATTGAAGATTGCATGCCTAGAAGGCATTGCGTATAGAAAAGGTTGGATATCAAAAGATAAAATGATAGAATTAGCTAAACCGATGCTGAAAAATCAGTATGGGCAATATTTGATGAAAGTAATAAAAGAGATAGAACATACTGGCAACAGTAATTTAGGTTGATTTTATGGAAATAATAAAAACGGAAATAGACGGAGTCGTAATTATAAAGCCTCGTATTTTTAATGATGCGAGAGGGTACTTTTTTGAGTCTTTCTCACAGAATGAATTTAATGAGAAGGTGATGCCTATATCTTTTGTTCAAGATAACGAAAGCAAGTCGTGTTATGGCGTGATAAGGGGATTGCATTATCAGAAAATGCCGTATACACAAAGTAAATTGGTACGTTGTGTAAAGGGACGTGTATTAGATGTGGCTGTGGATATAAGAAAGGGATCTCCTACCTTTGGTAAGCATGTAGCTGTCGAATTAAGTGAAGATAATCATTTGCAATTTTTTATTCCAAAGGGTTTTGCTCATGGATTTGCGGTGTTAAGTGATGAGGCTGTATTCCAGTATAAATGCGATAATTTCTATGCACCTCAAAGTGAAGGTGGTGTACAACCGCTTGATGTTGAGTTGGAAATTGATTGGAAAATCCCAGTAGAAAAAGCAATTTTGTCAGAAAAAGATTTGACTAGGGTGAAATTGTCGGATTCTGAATTGGATTTTGATTATAAAAACGATTTATACAAATAGGACGTATATGAATGTTTTAGTAACTGGAGCTAACGGTCAATTAGGTAATGAAATGCGGATTGTTGCTAAAAACAGCAATGATAATTACATTTTTACTGATGTAGCTGAACTTGATATAACAAATTGTGCTGCGGTTGAGGATATTGTCGAAAAAGAGCATATTGGCGTAATTATAAATTGTGCTGCTTATACCAATGTGGATAAAGCGGAGGATGATGCTGAATTTGCTGAATTGTTGAATGCTAAAGCCGTTGAAAATCTTGCAGTAGCAATGAAAAGGGTTGGAGGAGTGCTTGTGCATGTTTCTACTGATTATGTGTTTGGAGGAAATATGAATAATATTCCATGTAGAGAGGATGAGCCAACGAATCCAACAGGTGTTTACGGGCTGACAAAACTGCATGGTGAAGAATCTATCATATCGGTTGGATGTAATCATATAATTATTCGTACAGCTTGGCTATATAGTGAGTTTGGAAAAAATTTTGTGAAAACAATGCTTGATTTGACATCGACAAAGTCACAATTGAAAGTAGTTTTTGATCAGGTTGGAACCCCTACTTATGCTTACGATCTTGCAAAAGCCATTTTTGATATTGTGGATAATCGAAAGTACAAAGGTAATGATGGTATCTATCATTATTCAAATGAAGGCGTTTGTTCGTGGTTTGATTTCACTAAGATGATAGCAGAATTAGCAGGGAATAAAATGTGTGATATACAACCATGTCATAGTGATGAATTCCCTAGTAAGGTAGTACGTCCGAGCTTTTCGGTGTTAGATAAAACAAAGGTAAAGAATACGTTTGGGATTATTGTGCCGTATTGGGTGGATTCTCTAAAAATCTGTGTTAAGAATTTGCAAAGAAAATAATGTTAAAGAAATTATGGAATAATAAATGGATCTTAAGATCTATATTAAAAACAATATATTTTAATTTCCGTTATTTGCCTATTGCACAAGCTGTAAAACTTCCAATATTGTTGTATAAAGCAAGTTTAAAACAATGTAGAGGTTCGGTAGAGATAAAAGCTAAGCAGATAACCACAGGAATGATAAAATTGGGAATAAACAGAGTCTCAATATATCCCAATACGGGTTTCTTCTATGAAAATCATGGTGGTAGGTTGGTCTTTAAAGGAAAATGTACTATCGGTAATAATTCATACATTTCGATTGGTAAAGATGCAAATTTAATTTTTGGGGATTCTTTTTCTTGTTCGACATCAATGAAATGTGTATGTTATAAAAGAGTGGAATTTCAGAAAGACGTGCGGGTAGGTTGGGATTGTATTTTTATGGATACTGATTTTCATTGTATGAAAACTAAGGATGGACAAAAGACAAAAGGATATGGAAGTATATTAGTCGGCGAGGGTAATTGGATTGGCTCTAAATGTATGATATTAAAGAACACAAAAACAAGTAACTATAATACAATCAGTGCAAATAGTTTAACAAATAGAGATTTGACAATATTCGCTGATTATTCTGTGTTGGGAGGTTGTCCTGTTAAACTTATTGCAAAAGGCTTGTATAGAGATTTTAAAGATGATGTGATAACTTATGAGGATTAAAAGAATTTATGGAATTTAAAAGAAATATTATAATAACTGGTGGAGCTGGTTTTATTGGAAGTCATGTGGTAAGATTGTTTGTTAACAAATATCCAGAATATAGAATAATAAATCTGGATAAGTTAACTTATGCTGGTAATTTGGCTAATTTGAAAGATGTGGAAAACAAGCCAAATTATATGTTTATTAAAGCTGATATTTGCGATTTTGATGTGATATTGGCATTGATGAAACAGTATGCAGTAGATGGAATTATACATTTGGCTGCGGAAAGCCATGTGGATAGATCTATTAAAGATCCGTTTACGTTTGCTCGTACTAATGTAATGGGAACATTGAGTTTGTTGCAGGCTGCTAAAATTTATTGGGAATCGTTACCCGAGAAATACGAGGGTAAGAGATTTTACCATATCTCAACGGATGAAGTGTACGGTGCATTAGAACTGTCTAATCCAGAGGGAATCGAACCGCCTTTCACCACAATAGCTTCTTCATCAGAGCATCATTTGGCGTATGGGAAGGATTTCTTTTATGAAACGACGAAATATAATCCTCATAGTCCTTATTCGGCAAGTAAGGCAGGAAGCGATCATTTTGTTCGTGCTTATCATGACACTTATGGTATGCCAACGATTGTAACAAATTGCTCAAACAATTATGGTCCATATCAATTCCCTGAAAAATTGATACCGTTATTTATAAACAATATTAGAAATCGAAAACCTCTACCTGTTTATGGAAAAGGTGAGAATGTGCGTGATTGGTTGTTTGTCGAAGATCATGCAAGGGCAATTGACCTGATATTTCATGAGGGTAAAATCGCCGATACTTATAATATAGGTGGTTTTAATGAATGGAAGAATATTGATATAATAAAGGTTGTAATAAAGACTGTCGATCGCTTATTAGGCAATCCTGAAGGTTATTCGTTAGACCTGATTACATATGTAACCGATCGTGCAGGTCATGACTTACGGTATGCTATAGATTCAACTAAATTACAGAAAGAATTAGGTTGGGAACCGTCATTGCAATTTGAAGAAGGTATAGAAAAGACGGTACGCTGGTATCTTGATAATAAAGACTGGATGGATAATGTAACCTCTGGTGATTATCAAAACTACTACGAAAACATGTATAAAGACAAATAATGGGTATTAAGAGAAACTTAGCATATAGTTCTTTCTTATCTCTGTCCAATTATTTATTTGGATTTATTGTATATCCTTATGTTACAAGGATATTAGGTGTAGATTATTATGGAACTGTTGACTTTGTTGTCAATATCGTTGCGTATGCTCTGTTGTTTTCGTCTTTTGGTTTATCTATATTAGGAATTAGAGAGATTGCAAAAGTTAAAAATGACAAGATAAACTTGAATAAATGTTATTCAAGTTTATTGTCTTTAAATTTAATATATACATTAATCACATTAATTATATATGCTGTTGCGGTTTGTGTAGTTGACAAATTATCAGATTTG
>CAZSHA010000006.1:55101-61732 GCA_964606575.1 uncultured Muribaculaceae bacterium
GAGATTTTATCGACTACATTCTTAACCGAGTGGTTATTTCGTGGTCTTGAGGATTTCAGATATATAACATTACGTAATTTCATTATAAAAATTATATATATAATAGCTGTATTTGTATTTGTAAAGGAGAAAGATGATTATATAATTTATTATGCGTTAGTTGTGTCATCTTATTTAATTAATGCGATTGTTAATACTGTATATTCAAGACGTTTTGTTAAATTTTCTTTTAAAGATATTTCATTAAAGTCTTATGCAAAAAGTTCTATTTCTTTAGGATCATATATGGTGTTAACATCAATGTATACCACTTTTAATGTGGCTTTTCTAGGATTTGTGTCAAATACTACGCAAGTAGGTCTTTATGCTGCAGCTTTAAAATTGTATGTGATATTTCTAGGTTTATATACCGCATTTACTTCTGTTATGATGCCAAGAGGTGCTTCATTAATAGCTGAAAAACGAATAAATGAGTATGAATTGTTGTTGAAGAAGTCATTTGAAGCACTATATACTATTTGTTTCCCGTTAATGATAGGATGTACAATAATGGCTTCGGAAATTATTAATGTCATTGCAGGAAAGGAGTTTGTGGGGGCTGTTCCAATAATGAGAATAATAATGCCTCTACTGTTAATAGTTGGAATGGCTCAAATCTTGGCTCGACAGGTTGTGATACCAAATTCAAAAGATAAAATAATACTAGTGGCGGCTGTAATAGGAGCCATAATAGGAGTGTCTTTGAATATTCTGTTTGTCACTAAATATGCGGCTATAGGCACAGCAATGACATTGGTTTGTACAGAATTGTCTGTAACACTGTTTTATTTGGTGTATGTGCTAAGAACAAAAATGATAACAATAGATGTCAGGCTTTTATTAAAGCATGTTTTGTTTTCAACACCATATATGGTAATATGTATGATGTGTATTAATATAGATACTGTGCCATATATCCGATTAGGTATATGCATGTTAATTTGTTTGTTATATTTTATTATTGAGCATATTTATTTGTTAAAGACAGAATTAGTGTTGGGCATAGTAAATAAGTTCAAACGTTAGTGCTTATGGATAATAGTTTAGTCCTTTGGATTAATGCTGGTATTTGGGTGTTGACACTCATTTATTGGGTAAATAGAAATGGCATTATTAATGCTGGTGTAGTCGCATTAGGTTTGTATACTATGATGGCTATTGTGACAATACATTTGTTTTATCACCCTATGGCATTTTATGATTTTGAACAAAATGTAACATTATTTCCGTTTATATATTTATATATAATGCTGATGTTAATGTTGTACCCTGTGCTGAAACTTGATACGAGAAAAATAAGTTATATAAAATTACCTACAACAAAATTTATATCGGTATGTTGTCTAGTTATAATATTCTGTGTAGCATATAATTGTTTTGAAATTCTTCCAAATATTAGTGAAGGTTTAGTGCTATTGCTAACAGATGAAGGTTATGGTTCTGAAGCATACTCAATTATGAATGAGGAAGGGTTGGGAAAGACTGCGATGACTGGTGGCTTTGATATTATAGGTATAATAGCTAATGCTTGTATGTCGTTTTCAATACCGTTTTGTTTTATTTATTTGTTGTTACCTAAAAAAAATATATTTATTCTGTCTGGTATGATATTTGCTGTGTTGATAGAGCCAATAAGAGGTTTATCTATTGGTAGTAGGGTCTATATAGTAACAACGTTGTTAATTGTTGTTTTTATGTTTGTTTTTTTATGTAGGTATATGTCAAAAAAGTTAATAGGACGAATTTGTTTAATCGGGGGGACGGGATTAATCTGTTTAATTGTGTTTTTTGTCGCATTATCTAATAGTAGGGCAAGAGGTGAAGAAGAACGAGCTAATTATATGTATGAACGTTATTTTGCTGAGTCTTTTTTAATTTTTAATCAGTATTGTTTAGATGCGAATGGTACTAGAGAAGGGACTTGGGTGGCTCCGTTATTTGGCAAGATGATAGGGAAACCTATATATTCTATTTTAGATCAAAGATTTGTATATAAAGACATGAAAGTAGATAATAGTAGATTTTCTACTTTCGTGGGAGATTTTGTTTTGGATTTTGGACCAGTTCTTGCTGCATTAATTTTTATAATATTATCTATTCTATTTTATAGGGGATTAAGGTGTAGAAACGTTATTAATCCAGAACAGATAATGCTATTGTATATCTTACTTAAGATATTAAGCGGATTTTATTTGCATCAATTTACGCAAATAGCTGGTAACTTGGTGTTAATATATTATTTGTTGGCGTATTTTGTATTAAAAACGAAATATTTTAAACAAATAGGTAATTATCAGATTGTAAGATTAAAGTGATATGGATGTTTCTGTAATTATAGTAAATTATAAAACAATAGACATGATTATTGATTGCATAGAGTCGGTAATTATGCAGACAAAAGATTTGAAATATGAGATTATTGTGGTTGACAATAATTCAGATGATAATTTTGAGCAAAGGTTATATGATAGGTTTAAATCATTACAAATAAAATGTTTGCCGTTAGATAGAAACCTTGGTTTTGGTTTAGCTAATAATGAAGGCTCTAAAATAGCATGCGGTCGAAATTTACTATTCTTGAATCCAGATACGATACTCTTGAATAATGCTATAAAGTTGTTATCTGATTATATAGATAGTCATGTGTCTGTCGGTGTTTGTGGAGGAAACTTATATGATATAAATATGAATCCCACAAATTCTTTTGATAAGCATTACCCATCTTTGAAAACGGTTTGTTATAATTCCTTATTAGGTACTCCAATTAAGAAAAGTATTAAAAATAGGATTTTTAATAATACGAAAGATGCTATGTCCGTTGCGTACATTTCTGGCGCAGATATGATGATGCCTAAGAAGCTATTTGATAGGTTGGGTGGTTTTTCTTCAGATTTTTTTATGTATTATGAAGAAACAGATCTATGTTTCCGTGTACAAAAAGCAGGTTATGATATCAAATCAATTCCAACTGCGAAGATTCAACATTTAGAGGGTGCTAGTTTTACAGGTAATGTCATAAAACAAGGGCGGATAATTTTAATGGAGGCTAGCCGTAAAATATTTTTAAATAGAAACTATCCAGTCTGGTATGTATGGCTAATAAATTTAATTTATGTATTAGACCTATATATTCGAAGAATGTATTATTGGTTAGTCGCAGGATGTAAGTCTGACGTGAAGATGAAAATAATAGATTTGAAAATAAATTCATTGAGAAAGAATTAAAAAATAATGAAAAAGATATTGATGATAGCTCCAGCTTCCTATCCAGTTTTTGGTGCGGAAGCTATAGTAAACATGAAGTTACTTAAAGTTTTAAGTGATAGTGGGCAATTTGAGATTGATTTAGTGTCGAAGAAGAGTAAATGGGAGGACTATCACTCAGATCCGTTAGACAAATATGGTGTAAGTCTAAAATCCTTAAATGTCGTAGAGGTTGATAATAAGATTAGCTTAAAAACTATATGGGAACATTTCTTATCATTAATATTCTTTGGCATTATTTTTAAGGGATGTCATTGGGCTGTTAAAGCGTTGCCTATAGTAAAGAAGTTGGTTGAGAAAAATGATTATGATTATGTGTTGACAAAAAATGCGCCAAGTTTGTTGCTTGGGTATTATTTGAAGAAAAGATATGGAATAAAATGGGTAGCTACTTGGAATGATCCATATCCAGTGATAAAATATCCAGTTCCCTATGGGAAAGGGGCATTAGCAAAATGTAGTTTGAGCGATCGTATTAAGATTTCAATTATGCAGAAATGGGTAGATATTCATATATTTCCATCTGTTAGATTGCGTAACCACATGATGAGATATTTAAAGATTCCTTTAGATAAAACTGTTATAATACCTCATGTGGTGTTTTCTAATCAATGTTTAGATAGTTCTAGTTTAATGAATTGTGAAACTCTAAAATTGATACATCCTGGTAATCTAAAGTATCCGCGTGACCCTCATACTTTTATAGAAGCATTAAAAAAGTTTAAGCAAAAATATCCGGAATCAAAAATAGAGGTATCAATAATGGGAGTTTTTGATGATAAATTGGATAAAGAAATTAAAGATGTTGGTTTGCAAGACGTGATTAAATTTATACCACCAGTATCATATAATGAGAGTTTATTGGTTTTAAAAGATTATCATGTGGCTTTGATTATAGAAGCAAATTGTGAAGAAGGTATATTCCTTCCAACAAAAGTATCGGACTTTATGCAATGTGGCAAATCTATTTTTGCAATAAGCCCTAGTATTGGAGTTTTGAATGATTTGTATGAAGAAAATGTCATTCCGTATTTTGCGACAATAACAAATGAGTGTGAGATTGCAAGCACAATAGGTGTAATCTATGACGATTTCTTAACGGGTAAGGTTCTTGGTATAGCTAAACCAAAGCAGTCTTTTTTAGACACTCAAATCGTAAAACAATATTTGAAGTTATAATAGTGTCTGTTATAATACTTGCGTATAAAGCAAAAGAATATCTTTAGTGTGTTTAGGCTTTTTGTGTAAATTGTCATTCTTTAAGATTTTTTTAGTGTAATCTGTTTCCACAATATTGGCAGAATTATATGATTAAATCATCGTCAGATACAACCATTGTGCTATCCTTATGCTTTTAAGAATGGAGATACTGGTCTGTTACTGTGTCGTATAGTTGAACAATCTGAATGACTTGTATCTTTCGGAAATCAACATTGCCTCAGACGAAGGTTTAATCCAAACTTTAAAAATGTGTGAAGATTGGTTTGTTTATGCTTCTTATATCAGATGAATTTAAGTGGGTCGCTTTTATGTCAGATTAGGCTGTTTGTTGTAGATGTGTAAGATGTCAGAGTAAAAATTTTAGATTAAGGTTCTGTTGAGGCTGGATGAGAAACTCAATGATCTTGTAAAAAAATAATAACATATAGTAAAATATATATAACAACATAATTTGGTGGCTTTGTTTTAAGATATTGTGTGCTATAAAATCTAAAATATATAATAACGTTATTATTAGAAAATGAAAAAGGTTATGTTGGTTTTTGGGACTCGACCAGAGGCTATTAAGATGGCTCCTCTGGTAAAGAAATTTCAAGAGTTTCCTGAACAATTTGAAACAATCGTATGCGTGACGGGTCAACATAGAGAGATGCTTGACCAAGTGCTAAATATATTTGACATCAAGCCAGATTATGACTTGAACATCATGAAGCAAGGTCAAGACCTATATGATGTGACTGCAAGAGTGTTGACAGGAATGCGTGACGTGTTAAAAGAAGCACAACCAGATGTGGTGCTGGTGCATGGAGATACAACCACTTCAACTGCGGCCGCATTGGCTAGCTTCTATCAACAGATTGCTGTTGGTCACGTTGAGGCTGGGCTGAGAACTCATAATATATATAGTCCTTGGCCTGAGGAAATGAACCGCCAGATAACAGGACGTATTGCAACTTATCACTTTGCTCCAACTCCATTGAGTAAACAGAACCTGCTTACTGAAGCAGTTAAAGAAGATGATATTATAGTTACTGGAAATACTGTTATCGATGCGCTTTATATGGTGGTCGACAAGATAAAGAACGATAAGGCTCTCGATAGCGAACTTGAGGGTGTGCTAGCTACGGCAGGTTATGACGTAAACCGATTGAAAGGCGGTAAGAAACTAGTGCTAATCACTGGTCATCGTCGTGAAAATTTTGGTGACGGATTTATAAATATGTGCAAGGCGATTAAGGCTTTGACAGAGAAATATCCTGATGTGGATTTTGTTTATCCTATGCACTTGAATCCAAACGTGCGTAGGCCTATTCACGAGGTGTTTGGCGAGGATTTGTCAAATCTCGGCAATATGTTCTTTATTGAGCCTCTTGAATATTTGAGCTTCGTGTATTTGATGGAGAAGTCA
Organism: uncultured Muribaculaceae bacterium; assembly: GCA_964606575.1. Lineage (GTDB taxonomy): Bacteria > Bacteroidota > Bacteroidia > Bacteroidales > Muribaculaceae > RGIG4576. Next base: position 61,034 of record CAZSHA010000006.1, read on the forward strand.
ACTATTGTGTTGACCGATAGTGGCGGTATTCAAGAAGAAGCTCCCGGACTTGGAAAACCTGTGCTAGTGATGCGTGATACCACAGAGCGTCCTGAAGCCCTTGAGGCAGGAACGGTTAAGCTTGTAGGTACTAACTATGACAAGATAGTGAGTGAGGTGTCGGCTTTGATTGACGATGAAGAATATTATGACAAGATGAGTAAGGCAGTCAACCCTTATGGCGACGGATTGGCTTGTGAAAGAATCGTAAACGCTTTAAAATAAAATATATGGATAGCATTTAAATAGCAGTGATTAGGTGTGCGTTGGCAGATTTTAGCTGGACTATTCTAATCAAAGTACAAAGTGTTTGGTTTTGGCATAGAATGATGATATGTGTATGTTTTAGGTTGATTATGATGCGATATTTGAGATTGTCGAGGACTTATTATAGACTGCTAAAGCAACGGGTTTAAATGTATCACGATCGAGAGAACATAAGAGAATGCATCTTTACCGTTATACACCACAATTGTGGAAGCTGTGCCTACACCAAGTAGATTATAAAAGGAAATGTGATATCTATAATGTTTTATACTATGGGGAAGATTTGTGATTTAAAGCTTAATATAATAGCTAGATTGGAATAGTATCAATAAATATATAGATGTGATGCTTGTTTTCCTAAAATATGCTATAATATTGTATCGCTTAAATGGT
>CAZSHA010000007.1:0-54052 GCA_964606575.1 uncultured Muribaculaceae bacterium
ACACGACTCGAATTTCTCGCCAGCGATGCTCAAACCTACGCTATCCACCGAACGAACTCCAACACCTGATGTTACTTGAAGGTATTCAAGCTTAATGCGTGAATCCTTATCACGGTGTTTGCCAGCTAGGATTAGGATGTCATCATCGGTTATATTCTTTTTGCGGTCGGCAAGTTTCAAAAATTCTTGGTATGCATGGTCTAGAGCCTCTTTATCCATCTCAATGCCAAGTACTTGAAGACGGTGCTTCAAAGCTGCGTGACCGCTGCGGGCTGTAAGTACGATTGAGTTAGGATCTTCGATACCTACATCTTTGGGGTCAATAATTTCGTAACTTTCCCTATTTTTCAACACACCGTCTTGATGAATACCCGAAGAGTGTGCGAAAGCATTACGACCTACGATAGCCTTATTAGGCTGTATTGGCATATTCATAAGGCTCGACACCATGCGGCTTGTCTTGTATATTTTAGGAGTGTTGATATTAGTTACAATACCAAGGTCTTTGTGGCTCTTGAATATCATTGCAACTTCTTCAAGCGAGGTGTTGCCTGCGCGTTCACCTATACCGTTGATTGTCACTTCGGCTTGGCGAGCTCCGTTAAGCACTCCCGAGATTGTGTTTGCTGTAGCCATGCCCAAATCGTTGTGGCAGTGGGTGGCAATAGTCACTTTGTCGATACCATCAACGTGGTCGACAAGATATTTTATCTTAGCTCCGAATTCTTCGGGTAAGCAATAACCTGTAGTGTCGGGTATATTGATAACAGTTGCACCTGCTTTAATAACAGCCTCAACCACACGTGCAAGATATTCATTATCGGTGCGACCGGCATCTTCAGCATAGAATTGCACGTCTTCAACATGCTTTTTTGCATATTTCACACATGCTATGGCACGTTCAAGGATTTCCTCACGTGTGCTGTTGAATTTGTATTTTATGTGATAGTCTGATGTTCCTATACCAGTGTGTATGCGTTTACGCTTTGCGTATCTCAATGCTTCGGCTGCCACATCAATATCTTTTTCTACGGCTCTAGTCAAAGCACAAATAGTAGGCCATGTCACAGCCTTTGAAATTTCGATGACAGAGTTGTAGTCGCCTGGGCTAGACACGGGGAATCCTGCCTCTATTACGTCCACGCCTAAGTCTTGCAACGCTTTTGCTACCTGAATCTTTTCTACTGTGTTTAGCTGGCAACCTGGCACTTGTTCGCCATCCCTTAGAGTAGTGTCAAAAATAAATAGTCTGTTATTCATATTGTAGTTTTCGTTTGTATTCAAAAAATAAAAAAAACCTTTCTTGCGGTATAAGAAAGGTTGTATATTTCAGCGTTCTTGATTGTCTTTGTTTTTCCTAATGCCATACATATATAACCTCCTTACTGCAAGATGATAATACCCAGCAGCAGAATAATGGAAATTATGATATTTGACAATTGATTACACATAAGATTTATAATCTGTTACGCATGTTTTAATAACATGTTTGCAAAATTAAGCATATAATTGGATTAAACAAAATAAATGACACTTTTTTATCTGTAATAATGATAAATTAAAAGTTTTGATGGCTATTGCGATGGGATTTTGTAATTAAATTATTGATTCTGGTTTGATTTGTGAAATCAAATGTATAAATTTGTGGAACTAGTACCAAAAAATAGGAATAAATTAATAAAATATACTATGTGTAAGATATTTAACAAGGTGAAGTGCGCCACTATTGTAGTGGCAGCATTGTTAGGTATGAGTGCCTGCTCGTCCGATGATCCAACTGAGAACTATCTGGTTGACGAAGTGAAGATTATGTCGAGAGCGGCAGATGGCGTTTTAAGTTATAAGGGGGAAGTCGGGGAATCGATGATGTTGTATATCCGTAAAGATGTGTCAGTGTTTGAAACGGAGTACTTGGAATGTACCGAGTCTTCTGGTGGTTTGGATTATGCTAAATGGGTGCGTCCAGGTGGAGAACTTTACTCTACATTGCTTCCAGCTGAAGTGTATGCGGTGTATATGCCTTATCGCCATTATGTGAAGTTTGACAGTGAGGCTGGTGGCTTGATTGCGACTGTGCCTAAGAACCAGAGTGCCAAAGAAGCATTAGACAGTTTGGATCTACAATTTGCCTATGATGACAGGATGTCGGCTGATGATGCTTTGGCATTGAATTTCCAGCATGTTTTTGCCAAAGTCAAGATTAATGTGGCTTATGCAGGTTATTTTGTGGATATTAAGCCTAGTGTTAACGGTATTATTGTTAAATCATGTGGAGAGGAAGTTGAATATCACGGAAAACGTATGGCTGCAATAGGTGAGTCTACTGAAGTATCGGCATGTGTGTACGATAATAATATTGATGTGTATTTGGCTCCAGGAGAATATAAGAGGGGTGATTCTTTTGTGTCGTTGATTTTAGAAGATTACAAGAGTTCTATGGAGCAGACTAATTGCGATATCTTGATAGATTGTTGTAGGGAGTGTTTGGTATCATTGCCGAGTGATACTGAATTTGAGAGCGGAAAGGAATATGAATTTGTTCTAGTGTTGTCGCCAGAGGGAGCAACATTGCAACCAGTCGGATCTGCCGTAATATAACATCTGGATAGCAGTGAAATTTATCTTAAATAAACTATTTTCCAAATAATAAAAATATTCGGCGTAAAATTTTGCAAATAGAGTAACCTAGATAATAAATAAGGAGATGTATCAACAAGATACATCTCCTTAGAAATTTTAATGGAGGATTTTAATCGCCCAAATATGTCTTTAGTAAGCGGCTCTTTTGTCCTTTAAGCCTGCGGATAGCCTTTTCTTTGATTTGACGTACACGCTCACGAGTAAGGTCGAACTTCGCTCCGATTTCTTCAAGTGTCATTTCTTGGCATCCTATGCCGAAGAACATTTTTAGGATGTCACGTTCTCTTTCGTGAAGCTGGTTAAGCGCACGGTCAACTTCCTTAGACAAAGATTCTTGATTCAATGAGGAGTCTGCCATAGGTGAGTCATCGTTGGTTAGCACGTCAAGAAGGCTGTTGTCTTCGCCTTCAACGAAAGGTGCATCTACCGAAATGTGGCGACCCGATACTTTCAATGTATCAGAAATCTTGTCAACAGGTATTTCTAGTTGTTCAGCCAATTCCTCGGCTGATGGGCGGCGCTCATTCTCTTGCTCAAACTTAGAAAGTGCTTTTCCAATCTTGTTGAGTGAGCCAACTTGGTTAAGTGGAAGGCGGACGATACGTGACTGCTCAGCAAGAGCTTGAAGTATGGATTGCCTGATCCACCACACTGCATAAGAGATAAATTTGAATCCGCGTGTTTCGTCGAACTTCTGTGCAGCCTTAATCAAGCCTAGATTACCTTCGTTAATCAAGTCGGGAAGACTTAATCCTTGGTTTTGGTATTGTTTTGCCACAGATACAACAAAACGAAGATTTGCACGCGTAAGTTTCTCTAATGCCGCATGGTCACCTTTTTTGATGGCTTGCGCCAACTCAACTTCTTCTTCTACGGTTATAAGGTCTTCACGACCAATTTCTTGAAGATACTTGTCGAGTGAGGCACTCTCACGATTGGTGATTGATTTTGTAATCTTTAATTGTCTCATTTTATACTAAGAGAATTTTAAGCATGCAAAGATAGTTCATTTTTGCGACAAATAATAATTTTATTCCGTAAAAATAATTGTCTACTTTGCTATTTGGTTCATTTTTATATGCCTATAACACAGCACGGAGTATAATTATTGCCTCGCTTGAGGAAGTTTAACAAATCTTGCTTCCTGTTTAAATAAAGACTTCCGTAATCATTATAAAAGAAAACGGATTGTGCTACGTTTGGCACAATCCGTAAGAGAGTTGTTTTGTAGAATGTATTCTATCTATCAGTCTGATAACTTCACTGCATAATAGTCTTCTACTCCGTTTTGATGTATTCCGCTCACTAGCATAACTTTCTTTGTGCTAGGATTGCCCATGATAGAGTTGTATATAGACTCTACATCGTCTCGGCTATTGATAGGCTTACCGTTTATTTCGGTGATTATGAAACCGTCTTTGATACCGGCGTTGCGGAACTTACCAGCCTTTACGCCTATAACTTCTACGCCGTTGCTTATTTGCAATTCTTTCTTTTGTTCGTCGCTCAAAGCGTTAAATCCGCAACCGAGTGAAGCAATGGTCGAGTTCTTTGTAAGTTTAGTGTCGCCTTGGTTGTTGCGTAATGTAGCAGTGGTCTTTTGTGTCTTGTTGTCACGTATGTAAGTGATTTCAATCTTGTCGCCAGGGCGTAGCTTATTCATCTGTTCAAGCATAGAGCCGCTGTTCTTCACAAGGTTGCCGTTTATCTTGGTGATAACGTCGCCTTCTTTAAGACCTGCCGCCATAGCTGCGCTACGGTCGCTAACGCTTGCTACGTATAGGCCTTCGTTAGTCGCTGTAATGCCTTTTTCTTTTGCAAGGTCGGCAGTTAGCGGTTGATATGAGATACCAAGTACAGCTCTTTGTACGCTACCGTACTCTTTAAGGTCGCTGATAACCTTCTTTACCGTAGACGACGGAATGGCAAACGAATAGCCAGAATAATTGCCGGTGCGAGAATAGATAGCTGTGTTGATACCTACAAGCTCACCGTTGATGTTAACCAATGCGCCGCCGCTGTTTCCTTGGTTTACAGCCGCATCGGTCTGAATGAAAGAGTCGATAGATTGTGTTCTGGAAGATGTGGCTTCACCTATGTTGCGGGCTTTTGCACTCACAATACCAGCTGTTACTGTTGAGGTGAATCCGAATGGATTACCTACGGCAAGTACCCATTCGCCCACTTTCAAATCATCGGAATTGCCGAATGTGATTGCGTTAAGTCCTTTTGCGTCAATCTTAAGCAATGCTAGATCGGTATTCTCGTCGGAACCGATAACCTTAGCAACGTATTTGTCGTTGTTGTTCAATGTTACCTCAAGTTTTTCAGCCCCTTTGATTACGTGGTTATTGGTTACAATGTAGCCGTCGGGCGTGATGATTACGCCAGAGCCAAGTCCGAGTGGTTGCATCTTTTCGCTCTCTTGCGATTGTTGTGGTTGTTGTCGACGAGGAGTGTTTTCGCTGTAACCAGGACCGAAAAAGAACTCAAACGGGTCAAAAAAACGGTTGCCGTTGTATTGTTGTCGTTGAGGGGTTGCGAAACTCTTGATACTCACCACGCAGTTGATTGTATTTTCAGCTGCAACGGTGAAATCGGTATTTGACGAAGGTATACGCGTGCTGGTGCGTATGAAATTCTTGTCCTCTTTTTGAACGTAATTGTCGGCTACGACTGTTAGGGTAGAACCTAGAATAGCTGCAGCAAATAGTGCTAAAAAGAATTTACCAGTAGTTTTCATAATTTATAATGTTAAATTAATACTTGCTTTTAAAAAATGAATAGTTAATTTTTAACTTTTGAATTCTGCTGTAAAAGTATATGATTATTTCAATATAACGATACATAATGCTTGGAATTTAAACTATTTTAATAGTGGAAAAACGAGTTTTAAGCAATATTTATAATGGGTCTATGAAATGGGTGAAAATAGTAAGATTTATTCAAAAATGACGTTCCAAAACACAACAAAACATAAAAAATAACACCTTTAAGTTGAATTATGCCATCAAAAGGTAGTAACTTTGCAGGCAATAACAGTATGGCGGTTTGTCGCTCGCCGATTAATGCGGTGAGAGGAAAGTCCGGGCAACATAGAGCATCATATTTCTTAACGGGAAGCTGCTGGTGACGGTAGAGTAATGTGACAGAAAATAACCGCCATTCCTCAAATGGGGAAGGGTAAGGGTGAAAAAGTGAGGTAAGAGCTTACAGGTCGCTATGGCGACATAGCGGCGGCACATCTTATGAGTTGCAAGGTCAAGTATATCGGCATTTAAGGGTTGCTCGTCCATTGCCGAGGGGTAGACTGCTAAAGCGTTATGGTAACATAACGTTCAGATAAATGACAAACGGGCTATCACGATAAGTGAAAACCTACATAACCCGGCTTATAGCCGTACTGTTCCTTATAAAGTGGCGATGGTTATATTTTACTAATCGCCATTTTTTGTTGTGACTTTGGAAATCGGAATATAATGGATAAGGCAACCATAATAGCCAAAGCCCAAGCGTAGTATAGATGTGGGAAAAATACGGCTGGAGATACATTTGCCAAACCAGCAGCTAGAAGCGTTTGAGCTCCGTATGGGATAATGCATTGCACTATACATGAGCAAGTGTCGAGTATGCTGGCTACCTTGCGTGGATCTAATCGGTATTGTGTGGCAATCTGTCGGCTCAATTCGCCCACCGTGATAATAGCTATAGTGTTGTTTGCCGTGCATACGTTTACGATGCTAACCAATAGGGCAACCGTGGTCTGTGCACCCCGAGTTCCGTTGATGTGCTTAGTGAGCCATCTTATTAGAAAGTCAATACCACCGTTGTGCTTAATCATAGCCAGCATACCGGCTGCAAGCAATGTGACTACAATAAGATCGCCCATTCCAGTGATACCGCTACCCATAAATCCGCACATGTCGAGTATGTGAATATCGGTAAACAATACACCAGCCAATACCGACATTATTATGCCTACTGTAAGAACAATAAGCACATTAATACCAGCCATAGCAAGACCTATGACTGCCAAATAAGGTATCACCAACCAAGGTGAGGCAGAAGTCGCCAGATTAGCGGTATAGGAATCGGTTTGTCCCATTATGATGTATACGATAAGTACAATGATAGAGGCCGGCAATGCAATCCATAAATTAGCCTTAAACTTATCGTTCATTTTGCAGCCTTGACTGCGTGTGGCGGCAATGGTAGTATCGGATATGAAAGAAAGGTTGTCGCCAAAAAAAGAACCACCTATAACTACGGCTACAAAAAAAGGAATGTCTTGTCCAGTGCTTTCGGCTAGTTGCAATGCAAATGGGGTTAGTGATACGATTGTGCCTACCGATGTGCCTATTGACAATGAAATGAAGCATGATGCGAGAAAAATACCAGGTATAAGGAATTGAGGAGGCAGAACTTGTAGGGTTAGATTAACGGTTGCATCTATAGCACCTATCTCTTTTGCCAGCGATGCGAATGCTCCAGCTAGGATGAAAATCCATATCATGTAAAGAATGTCGGGATTTGCAGCACCTTGCGAGAATATATTAAAACGCTCTTTCATTTTAGTGCTAGCTGGTGATGTTATAACCGCCCATATAGAAGCTATAATGAAAGCTACCGAAATAGGCATTTTGTAGAAATCGTTGACTGCTATAGAAACAGCCAAATAAAATATAAGGAAAACAGCGATGGGCGATAATGCCAAAAGTCCTTTTTTTGTCGTAGTCATATCAGAAGAAATAAATTTTGGTGCAAAAGTAAAAATTTTTATGTGCTTATAGAACTTTTACATATTATATCTTGTTTAAGTAATAAAACAAATACTAGTTTGAAATTATCATGCCATTTTATACGCATATCATGTATATGCGGTTTTAATTTCGTACTTTTCTCATAATAGTGGTGTGCGAGAGCACGCATTAAATTTCACTTAAAGCATAATGTGATGAATTTTGATGGCGGGGCTGCGTGAGCAGTCCCGTAGTCATTTCTTGGATAAAAGCTAATTGAGATAGATGTGTAAATACGTTTCTGTTAAAAAGGCGTAAAGCCTCTTCGTTGCATTTCAATATATAATTGTCCTTGTTTACGACAGTTACGCCTATGCTTATGCTGTTGATGATTTTCTCGTATGAAAGTTTCTTGTTGTGTGGCTATGTTCTTCTCGCTTTGTAGTATTTCAAGTATTTCATTGAATAAACTATTGAATAGGATTTCTTTCTTACTGAGCCTGAAAGTGTAATCCTTATTATGAATCGCTTCTATGATTAAATTTAAAGATTTTACGTTTTTCTTGTCGTAAGAAATCATTAGTAAGCATCCTATGATTGCGCTAATGCTCCCGATAATAATCAATTTTTCATGAAGAAAATGCATAAAATATTTGTTTATAAAGAATAAATATGATACTTTTGTGCATATAATTTCAAAAAAAGAGAATTTAAACATTCACTTATACATATTTTTGAATACTATGGAGTCAAAAAAGTTTTTATTGCAAGAGAAAGAAATACCAACATCATGGTATAACGTGATGGCTGAAATGAAAAATAAGCCAAGACCGATTTTAAGTCCAGCTACCAAGCAACCGCTAAAAGCTGAGGATTTATATCCGTTGTTTTCAAAAGCCGCTTCTGACCAAGAGTTGAATGATACCGACACTTGGATTGAAATTCCGGAAGAGGTGAGAGATATGTATAAGATATGGCGACCAACACCGCTTGTCCGTGCTTATGGTTTGGAAAAGATGTTAGACACGCCTGCGCATATATATTTTAAGAATGAGAGTGTAAGCCCTGTTGGTTCGCACAAGCTAAATTCGGCTATACCGCAAGCGTATTATTGCAAGAAAGAAGGTGTAACGAATATTACTACCGAAACCGGAGCGGGGCAGTGGGGTGCCGCACTGTCGCTTGCGGCAAAGCATTTCGGATTGGAACTTGCTGTTTATATGGTGAAAGTTTCATATCATCAGAAGCCTTACCGTCGCTCTATTATGCAGACCTACGGTGCTGAGGTTATAGCATCGCCTAGTATGTCAACCAAGGCTGGTCGAAAAATAATTACCGACCATCCGAATTATCAAGGCTCGTTGGGTACTGCTATTTCGGAGGCTGTGGAATTGGCTATGTCTACTCCAAATTGCAAGTATGCTCTTGGATCGGTGTTGAATCACGTAGCGTTGCATCAAACTGTTATCGGTCTAGAGGCTGAAAAACAGATGGCTATGGCTGAAGAATATCCAGATATAGTGATCGGATGTTTCGGTGGCGGAAGTAATTTCTCTGGTATCTCATTCCCGTTCTTACGTCACAATTTTAGCGGAGAACGCAACACACGTTTTATTGCGGCTGAGCCGGCATCTTGTCCTAAGTTGACACGTGGTGTTATGCAGTATGATTTCGGTGATGAGGCTGGTTATACTCCGTTGATACCTATGTATACGTTAGGTCACAATTTCTCGCCAGCCAATATTCATGCTGGAGGATTACGCTATCATGGCGCGGGAGCAGTTGTGAGCCAGTTGAAGCAAGACGGTTTTATAGAAGCCGTGGATATACCACAATTGGAAACTTTCAAAGCCGCAACCTTGTTTGCTCGTGCTGAGGGTATCATCCCAGCGCCTGAATCATCGCATGCTATTGCCGTTGCCATACGTGAGGCTGAGCAAGCCAAGCTGGAAGGCAAGTCGAAGGTTATCTTGTTCAATTTGTCGGGACATGGCTTGATTGATATGGCTGCCTACGACCAGTACATAATGGGCGACTTGGCAAATTATGAAGTGCCGCAGGCTGAAATTGATAATAATGTTTCAAAATTAGAGAAATTAATCTAAGAAGAAGCTGTATATAGGATACCTTGATAGTTGGGCCGGGAATCTTCGGCTCAACTATTTTTTATTGTTAATTTTTATGATAGCTGGAAATTTTACAAGTTTGTTATACCTTATTAAATAAAGCGAATAGAAAAATGAAAGCAAAATAGTTTTAAAAAGCCTTTTTTATATGGAGTGAACGAAATTTTTATTTGGAAATAACGATTAAATTGGCTTAATTTGTAAATTCTTAAAATTAAAGGGGTATTGTGGAAGATAATAAAAATAGGCAATTTCATGAGATTTTTAAGCAAAGGGAGAGATACATCCGTTTTGCCTATTTTTATGTAAGTGACCAGCAAGTAGCCGAAGACCTTGTTATGGATTCTTTCCTATATTTCTGGGAAAACAGAGATAAGGTGGATATAAACGGCAATTTGCAAGCCTATATTCTCACCGTTCTAAAGCATAAATGTCTTGACCATTTGAAATTGCAGAAGTTGCACAACGAGGCACATGAGAAAATCCGTAAAGACGCTTTATGGGACTTGGATATGAATATAACGACGTTGGAACGTTTCGAGCCTTATAAAGTCCTGACCGTTGGTTATGCCAAGGTGGTGAGGGATGCTATATTGGCATTGCCTGATAAAACTCGTGAAGTTTTCGTGATGAGCCGTGTGCGCGAGATGCGCAACAGCGAGATTGCTGCCCAATTGAATGTGTCAGAGAAGACGGTAGAGTATCACATGACTAAAGCGATGAAGACTTTGCGAGAACGTTTGAAAGAATTGTATGTATTAACATTCTTTATGATTTAATTCCGAAAATATTTTAATTTCTGTTTAGGGTTATCGTCCTGTTATTCGCTTTTATTTTAAACGATATAAAAAGAATAACATGGATAAAGATATTTTATATAAATATTTCATGCACCAATTGTCGGCAGAAGAGCGTAAGGAGGTGCAACAGTGGGTGGATGCTTCGGACGATAACCGAGTAGAATTTATGTCGGAGCGTGCCTTGTTCGATGCTTCCCTTCTGCTAGTAGGCAACGATGCCCTATCAGCTCCTAGAAAGCGTGTCAATGTGAGAAAATTCTTTGTGCGTGCTATGAGGGTGGCGGCTGTGATTCTTGTCACATTGGGATTGTCGCATGTGTATCACACTGTGACACTAGAACAGAGCATACCGATGCAAGAAATAAAAGTGCCAGCAGGTCAGCAATTAAACTTAACTTTGGCTGACGGTACTAATATTTGGCTTAACTCTATGACAAAGTTGCGTTATCCAGCACTTTTCGTAGGTGATGAACGCAAGGTTGAGATTGACGGCGAGGGCTATTTTGTGGTGGCTAAGGATGCCGAGAAGCCATTCAAGGTAGAAACTCTAGGCGGAACCATCGAAGTGCTTGGAACCACCTTTAATGTGGATGCTTATTCTAAATGTGGTCGTTTCAGCACCGCATTATTGAGCGGTAAGGTGAAAATTAACTCCGACGGAAAAGACTATTATCTAGAACCCGACCAAATGGCGTGCCGTGGTAACGACGGCACTATGCATATAGGGCAAATAAGCAATTACGACCATTTCCGTTGGACCGAAGGTATAATATGTGTGCAGAACGCATCCTTCCGCCAAATCATGGATAAATTTGAGAAATTTTACGGTATAAAGATAGAAATTGAGAAAGAAGGGCTTGATAAGTTCTCTTATTCGGGAAAATTCTATCAGTCAGATGGCGTGCATTATGCTCTTAAGCTGTTGCAACACGACATCAACTTCAATTACGAGAGCGATTACGAAAATCATATTATTCACATTAAATAAAAACAGATTTGCCTATGGTATAAAACAAGAGAGAGAACTATTATAGGGTCAGTTTGTCGGTGATGACCGATAGCTCCCAAATGAAAACTAATAACAGGGTGTAATAAACCGTATAGTATTAAACCTTAAGTTTGACAAATTTATGAATCAAAAGGCAGAGGGTAACATACCTCCATTAACGAATATCAAAAACTTATTCAAGGTACTTGTCTTGACACTATGTCTTTTTGCGTTGCCAGCGGTTAACGCTAATGCGCAAGGCAGCAAGATTAAGTCCCAAAAAGTGACGCTTTCTGTTAATGAACAACCAGTACAGAAAGTGTTAAGCGAGATTGAACATCAAACGGGTTATTTGTTTATGGTGAACTCTAACGTTGACACAAAGCGTAAAGTGAGCATAAACGTGAAAGCTAAAAACGTAAAAGATGTTCTAGGAAAACTTTTCTCGAAGACCGATGTAGCTTATGTGTTTGACGGTCATAACATTCTTTTGTCTTCTAACATGTCTAAGGGCGAAGAAGCAAAGAGTGGTGTCGCTTCATCTTCAAGTTCCAGTAAAACGATAATAGGAACTATAGTTGACGACCAAGGTGAGCCGCTTATCGGAGCTAACGTGCGCGTTAAGGGAAACAAGTATGCTGGCGTTATTTCCGACGTTGACGGTAAATTCCGTCTTGTAGGTGACTTCGACAGCAATACAGTATTACAATTTTCTTATGTGGGAATGACTACAAAAGAAGTTAAATTAGGTAACCGTAGTAATATTTCGGTTACTATGGATACTAATGATGAACTTCTTGACGAAGTTGTAGTAGTAGGTTATGGTACACAAAAGAAAGTTAACTTGACAGGTGCTGTAAGTACAGTAAACGTGGCAAAACAGCTTGAAGCTCGTCCGATTACCGACGTTGCACGTGGTTTGCAAGGCTCTGCTCCCGGTCTTACCGTTCGCACATCTACTGGTGAGATGGGTTCTGACCCTTCAATGAAAATCCGTGGTGTGATTGGTTCGGTTAACGGTAGCTCAAACCCGCTTATCCTTGTGGATAACGTGGAGTGTAACTCGCTTCAGAACATTAACCCTGAGGATGTAGAGAGCGTGTCGGTGTTGAAGGATGCCGCATCAGCTTCTATCTATGGTGTCAAGGCTGCGTTCGGTGTTGTATTGATTACAACCAAGAAAGCTAAGAAAGGCGAAAAATTCTCAATCTCTTATAGCAACAACTTCTCATGGAAACGTCCAACTGTTACTCCTGAGATAGTTGAAACTTGGCAAGGTGCCGAAATGTCATGGCAAGCTGGTCTTCGTCAGAACCCTAACTTGAGCGAGCAAACAAATGCCTGCTACTTGACATGGAATCTTGAGTCAATCGAGAGAATGAAAGAGTGGCAACGTGTGTTCGGCGGTTACAACCTTAGCCCAGAGTACGTTCAAGGTCGTGACTTCGACATTATCGACGGTAAGTTGTATTTCTACCGTAGCTATGACGCTGCCGACGAGTTCATTAAGAAAAATTCTTTCCAACAAACTCATAACATTTCAGTTTCAGGTTCATCGGGTAACACTTCTTACAACTTGGGTCTAGGTTATCTAGGTTCTGAGGGTATAATCAAGTTGAACACCGATACTTACGACCGTTATAACGTTTCGTTCAGCACCAATACTACTATGAGCAAGTATGTAGACATCCGCTCAAAGTTGTTGTACACTCGTTATCAATATGAAACTCCTTACTCATTGTCAAATACTTCATCATCTTATGATGAGTGGTATTACTTCTACCGTTGGCCGAAAATCATGCCTTATGGAACTTATCAAGGTATACCTTTCCACAACGTAGCTACTGAAATTGAGCAAGCTAACAGAAATAAGAAGACCAACAACTACTCACGTATTTCGTTGGGTACAACCTTGCACATTATGCCGGGTCTTGACTTCGAGGCTGACTATACATTCACTCACGTGAACCGTTACAATGAGATTAACGGTGGTCAAGCTGAGGGTTGGAACTTCTGGGGCGGTAATGGTCTTGTAAACGAGGTGTGGACATCTTCTTCATTGAATAAGGCTTATCGTGGCAACGACAACAGCGATTTCCACGTGTTGAACGCATTGTTCCGTTTCAATAAGGATTTCAAGGATCACACTTTGGGAGCTATCGCAGGTACTAACATCGAGCATTATTCATCTTACGGTAACACTTCTGAGCGCCGTGACCTATTGCTAATCGACCGTCCTGAGATTTCGCTTGCCAATGGTGACCAATATGCGACTTCTTATCACACTCACGAAGCTCGTGCAGGTTACTTCGCACGTGTGAACTATATGTATAAGAACCGCTATTTGCTAGAAGTTAACGGTCGTCTTGACGGCTCATCTAATTTCCCTAGCGACAAGCAATGGGGCTTCTTCCCATCAACATCACTTGGTTGGATTGTATCGGAAGAAAGCTTTATGCAAGGCGTGAAGCCATACCTTAGCCAATTGAAGATTCGTGGTTCATGGGGTCAAATTGGTAACCAAGACGTAGGCTCTAACATGTTCCGTTCAATCCTTTCTCCTACAACTACTACATGGATTGTAGGCACTACAGGTGAACGCTCATTCGGCTTGCCTACTGCTATTCGTGACGGTTTCACATGGGAAACTATCACTACTACCGACCTTGGTTTCGATATGCGATTCTTCAACAACCGCTTCGGTGTTACATTCGACTGGTTTCAACGTGTTAATAGCGACATGATTACCAGCGGTGATGCGCTTCCTTCAACTTTCGGTCAAACTGCACCTAAGCAAAACTATGGCGAGTTGACTACTAAGGGTTGGGAACTTGCACTTGACTTCCAACACCGTTTCTCATTCGGTCTAGGATTGTCGGTTAACGCATACATAAGCGACGCTAAGGCTAAGTACACTAAGATTAGCGGTAACTCTCGCTTGATTAGCGGTCTATACGAAGGCAAGGAATATGGTGAAATCTGGGGCTTTGAAACCGACCGCCTATTCCAAGAAAGCGACTTTGAAACCGATCCATCTGGAAACCTAGTATTGAAAGAAGGTATTCCTACTCAAGAATATTACGAAACTAATGGTTGGTTCTTCTATGGTCCTGGTGACGTGAAGTTCAAAGACTTGGATGGCGACGGTAAGATCACTCCTGGTGATGCTACTATCGACAATCCTGGCGACAAGAAACGCATCGGTAACAGCACTCCGCGTTATGAGTACGGTGTTCGTCTTGACATGAACTACAAGGGCTTCGACCTAGGCGTATTCTTGCAAGGTGTAGGTAAACGTGAACTTTGGGCTACAGGTTCTATCGTAGTTCCTGGTTTCAACTACCTAGAAGCATGGTATACTCACCAACTAGACTACTGGACACCTGAGAATACCAACGCATTCTATCCACGTTTGACTAACCAAGGTCAATCTAACAACGCAATGAACTTCTTGCCACAGACAAGATACTTGCTTGACATGTCTTATTGCCGTGTTAAGAACGTGACCCTAGGTTACACATTCCCATCAAAGTGGATGAACAAAGTGAAGATAAGCAAATGTCGTTTGTATGTTTCATTAGAGAATTTATTTGAATTTGACAATCTTGGTGATATGCCTATCGACCCTGAAACTCAAACCAGCGGTAGTGACGGCGGTTACTTAGGACGTTCTTATCCATACTCTCGTACTACATCATTTGGCTTGCAAGTAACATTCTAACCCATTAAATGGAATATTATGAAAAAAAGATATAGTTTAATTGCATTTTTGATGTTTGCCGTAGCGTCTTTGACTTCATGCGATGATTTCTTGGACTGCCCTCCTTACGACTCAATTGATGATACTGAGTATTGGCAAAATGAAACTCATATACGCACCTATTCTTATGGCTTCTATGCCTCATTCTTCAACGGATATGGCACAACTAAGCTAATTGGCGGAAGCTCATTCGGAAATGGTGACACATTTAATGACGACGTGGCTTGGCGTACTCAAGGCGAGTTCACTCCTATACGTGTACCTGATTCAGATAGCGGCTGGGATTTCGGATTGGTACGAAAGGCTAACTACATGCTAGAGAAAGTAGCTACAGTTCCTGGTCTAAGCGACGAGGCAATGAACCACTGGGTGGGCGTTTCTCGCTTCTTCCGTGGTGTGGCTTATGCTAACTTGGTGTTCTCTTACGGTGATGTGCCTTTCTACAACCGCCGCATAGGTACTGACGAGAAAGACGAGCTTTATAAGGATCGTGACCCTCGCACAGTAGTTGTAGACAGCATTATCAACGATTTCAAGTACGCTCTAGAGTGGGTGAAAACCGACGACGGCGACTTGACTATCAACCGTTATGTAGTAGCTGCTATGGTTTCACGCTTGATGTTGCGTGAAGGTACATTCTTGAAATACCACAATATTGATGCCAACATGGCGACTAAGGCTATCCAGCTTGCTCGTGATGCTGCTCAAGTGGTGATGGGCGCTAATAAGTTCTCTATTGCCGAAAGCTACAACGCGCTATTCTCTAGCGATGACCTAGCTGGCAACAGCGAAATCATTTTCTACCGCAAGTATCTTGACGGAGTTCTTACACACTGCGTGCTTACTTACAACAACGCCGAGGCACAAACTGGCGCTAATAAGGCTCTTCTCGACTCTTATTTGATGACCAACGGTAAGCCTATCGGTTTGAGTGACACTTGGAGCGGCAAGTCTGCTGGCGAGTACTTCAAGAACCGTGACCCTCGTATTTCGGCTACATTCCGCACTAAGTACTATTTGCGTGGCGAGGATTGCACACCGTTCAATTATTCAACATCTGGTTTCTCTATGTGTAAGTTCATGGACGACAGCCAGTCTACAAGTACCGAACTTAAGTTCCGTGGTCAGAACAACGTGACCGATGCTCCGTTGCTTCGTTATGCCGAGGTGCTTTTGAACTACGCTGAGGCTCGCTACGAGTTGGGTGAGCTTACTCAAGATGACCTAGACAAGTCTATCAACTTGATTCGCGCTCGTAAGGGTATCGGCATGCCTAAGCTAGAAATGGTAGGCACTGAGCCTGCCGTTAACGGAGAAGTGTTCGACGATCCTAAGCGTGATGCCGATGTTCCTGGCTTACTATGGGAAATCCGTCGTGAACGCCGTGTTGAAATGTGTTTCGAGGGCTTGCGTTACAGTGACTTGAAACGTTGGAAGAAACTTGACTATATGTACAATGGAGCTAATCCTGACATTAAGTATGGCGCTTATATCAACTATGCCGATTTCACTAAGGTTAACAAAACCGAAGTTGTTATCGAGAACGGCGCTAGCGAGGGTTATATCTTGTGTAACACAGGTACAGCTCGTCAAGCTCCTGAAGTCAAGAACTATGTAAAGCCGGTTCCAAAGGATCAAATTCAATTGTATAAGGACAATGGTTACACATTGACCCAGACTGCTGAATGGAAAAATGAAGAATAGTAATCACTCTAAATTGAATTGAAAATGAATGCAAGAAATATATATTTGTATTTAAGCATGTTCTTCTGCCTGTTCCTAGGCGTAGCGTGCGACGATGATGAGGCTTACGTTGAGAACCCTTCGGGTGAAACGTTCATCTACAAGTTGAGCATCACAAATGCAGGCTTGACAGGAACTGAAACCGTAGCAGGAGAGATTAACGAGGAAGCTAAGACTATAAAATTTGTGATTCCTGCAGAAAGCGACATCGAGGCTATCAAATTCAGCGGAAAATTGTCGCTTGGAGCTAAACTTGACCAAGCTACCTACGACTTGTCTTCTTTGTCGGGACAAGTGACTGTGATAAGCGGTGAAAACCAAGGTGTTTACACTGTTACTATCGAGCTTTCAGCTCCAACTTCAACTCCTTTGCTACAAAAGGTTATCGTGAAGGACGACAAGGGAGTGCAGAAAGAAGCATATGTGAGTGAACTCGATAAGACAGTATACATGAAGAGTCCTGAATCGGCTACAGTGGAAATCGTAGAAGTAACTTGCTTGCCTAAGCGTACTGATGTCACTTTCACTGCTGCCAATGGCGGTAAATTGAATGCTGACAATCCAGGTAAGATTACTATGGACTTTATGGGCTTGACCAACGAATACCGTGTACTATTCGATGCTAACCCGGTATTTGGCGCCGACTTTGTTAATTATCTACAATACGACTACACTGCCAACACTACTATGTGGGTTGACTATACCGGCGCTAACACCCGTAGCGCCGACTTCGACGGTGAAACAATGCTTATAGTTTCACGTAACGGCGGTACATTCCCTAAGGTGTTGAAGTTTGCCGATATTAAGGCCGGTCAACCTAACGAAATCGTGCTTAACACTACTGGTATCGAAGGCGGTACTTACTTGGTAAGCTCTGGTAGACTTGTTCACAAGCACATCTTCATCTGTAACTTGACAACTGGTACCGGTGCTGATATTCCGTTGAAGGTATATCACTATGCCGATGAAAACGCCGCTCCAGAAACTGTATTGACATTTGAAGGTCCGGCTGTAAAACTTGACGGTGAGGCTACCGACGTGGCTGGTATCCGTTTCGGTGACAACATGTCAATCTCGCTTGACGAGGCTGGTAACGGTTCGGCATTCTTCTTGCCGCAAAACGGTGATATGATTTTGAGATTTGATGTGACTAACTTCACAACATGGTCTAATCCTACTCTTATTAATCAATCAGTTACTGCCGCTTACTATGCTTCTATCAATTTGATAGACGGTTCTACTAACGAGTTCTTGTATACTTCTACACAAGCTCCTCTAATGGTAATAGACCGTGACGGTAACGAATTGTATAAGCTAGATGTTGAGGCAGTGCCTAAGAGAGGTACCGATGCTCGTATCGTAACATTCGATGCTGAACGCTACTTGATTATGACAACAGGTCGTCAAGCATCATGGAGTGGTGACAAGGTGTCTACATTCTATGTATACGACATTTCCGACGGTGCTAACGTATTGCTTGCTTTGGCAAACTTTGCTGCACTTGAAGAACGTGTGCCAGTGTTCACTTATGAGCTAGGAGGTACCGGTAACGGCGCTTGCTCGGCTAATACCGGATGGGGCGTAACTGCCGACGGTAATTTGACGATGATGACATCTGCAACTGTTGCAGGTTTCGCAATCTTCGAATTCCCAGAGAAACAATAATAAACACAGCAATAGTTGATTAGTGGTCAGGGCGGTTGTTGCCCTAGGGAGAAATGACCGTCCTGATTACTTTTTTTAAAAAAAGACTAAACCGATAAAAACGATAACATTTTAAAACTAATTTATTTATGAAAAAAATATACTTACCTATTTTACTATGTGCCGCATTACTAGGCGGGCAAAAAGCAAATGCCGCAGAGATAGGTGCTGGCAATGCTAACGTATACGCATACGATTTGAACGTGGTTTCAAATTCGGAAGTGTCATTCAAATTGAATTCAGTTCCAACTAGCGTTACTTTGAACTTTTATAAGAGCGGAGAAACTGCTCCAGTTCACACCGTCGAATTAAATGCCGATGAATTGGCTGGTATAATCGCCGGAACTGATGTAACCGTAACATTAAGTGATATAGCAGGTGTTGAAAAGGGAGAGAAACTTACTTGGGAAGTTGTAGCTGCTGGCGCGGCTCATGATAATATATTGGGTGTATCGGACTATGCTAGCAAGGTGGCTGAATTGAGCGCTGGCGGAACTGTGACTGAAGCAATATGCACAGAAGCCGCTACAAGTGTGGCTGATGACCAAAAAATGGAATACCCATATTCAGTAGCTGTTGATAATTATCCTGCAAGTCCTAACTTCGGTAATATTTACATGCTGAACATGAGCGACAGCGATAAGGCTTGGGGAACAGCCACACGTGGTCAAGGTTTGCTAGTTTACAATCCTGATTTGACTCTAGCAACTGAAACAGCAACAGAAGTCTTGAGTCAAAGAATTGGTTATTTCAGCTCTAATAATAGTTATTTTGTTCCTGTAGCTCCTTATGCTGTAGCAGTGGCTGAGGATGGAACAGTATTTGTTTCTAATAACAGTAATCCAGCAAATAATGGTGGTATATATGTGGCTTCTAATGATTTGACTAGCTTCACAAAATTGATAGATGTTCCTTCTGGTCAATATTTCCAAGATTTAGTAGTGGTAGGCACTGGTGCAGAAAGAGCTATTTATGTATTAGAAGAGAACTCAATGTCATTATTGAAATATGTCATAGGTGATATGGCAGCAGAAAGCTATACTGCTGAAACTGTCGTAAAATTGAGTGAAGCTACAGAGGCTGTTAGTAGCACTTATACATTAAATAGTTTTGGCTCATATCCAGCCCGTCTTTGCTCTGACAAAAAAGGTGGATTTTGGGCTATAACAGGAGATCTTACATCTAATGTTGGTGGATATTTCTTGTTGAACCATATTAGTGCTGGTGGCGTGCTAGATTATTATAAATCAGATTATTATGGAAGCTATTCGGGCGATTATGCGGCAACAGCAAAGAGATTTTACGATATAGATACAAATGCCGATGGCTCTGAATTGTCTATTGCTATTTGCGGTTCTATTATTCCATTTACAGTGGCGTGGACTGATGGTGTACCAGCTTTGACCGAAAATATTTATGTTAAGGGTGCAAGTGCAGCGACTGCTCCTTATGGACGTGAGGGTAACTCTTTGAACGGTGTTACAACTGGTGTGGCTTACGATGTGGCTGGTAATATTATTGCTACCGATTTAAGCGGATATTTCCAAGCATACGCATTGCCTAGCGCTAATTCTTATGCGACACCAGCAAATGAATCAATTGAGGTGACTGATGCGGTGTTGACTGGTATTGCTGATGTGGCTGTTGATGCTGATGCTCCAGTGGAATACTACAACTTGCAAGGCGTTAAGGTGGCTAATCCTGAGAACGGCATCTTCGTTAAGAAGCAAGGAAGCAAAGTAGTGAAGGTTGCTCTATAACAAATAAAAACATATTAGGCTGATTGTGGCAGAATCAGTTCCGGTCAGCCTAATACTTTAAATAAGGATAAGAACTAATTAATTTTAAATTATAAGTGATATGAAAAAACTTTTTTTACCTGTAATGCTTTGTGCAGCTTTATTAAGCGGACAACAAGCGAAAGCCGATGCTAACATTTACGCATCAGGTCTTAAAGTTGATGGTAATAATGTGCAGTTTGTATTAAATGCACCGGGTACAGTGGTTGTTAATTTCTATGAAGAAGGTAGCACTACTCCAGCATTTTCACAAACAGCAACTTATGCAGAGAAAGGTACTAAAACTCTTGCTATTCAAGTACCCGATGATGTAGCTATCGACTTAGTTGGCAAAACCCTTTCATGGGAAGTGGTCGCAACAGGAGAAGCAAATGAAAACTGGAAATGTTTCTCTGCAATAATAGACGGAGAAGAAAATGTACCCGAAGAGCAAAAGATGGGTTATACCAATGGAGTAGCAGTTGACTATAATCCAGAGAGCGATTATTTCGGACGTATATATATGCTAAATGGAACAACGAGCAACAATGACGGTCGCCAGCTTGAGGTTGGAATTTATGCGTATAACCCTGATTTGACTATTATAAATGAGGGAACAACCGCATTCAACGGTAATGTTGAATGGAATGGAACAATAAATGCCAATGGTATCTGTGCGTCACCAAATACATTAGCGATAGATGATGAAGGCAATTTGTACATATCTGACTGGAGCGACAACCATTCAGGGGTATGGATGGTTAAACCTGAAAATTTGGGGGGAACATGGGAACCGTTGTTTGAGATAGGCGGATCTGATTCAGAAGGCGGTAAAGTATATAATTCTGCTGGAGATTATGTTCATGGTTCAATAACAGGAATATGTTTGGTGGGAACTGGAGCAGACCGAGTCCTTTATACAGTAGATGAGGACTATGAGGGCGGTTCGATCCTAAAATATAATATAGGTGATTTGTCAAGTCTACCAATATCAATAACCCCAACATTGGTATACAAGTTATCTGATAACGAGAATTTAGTAGGAGCACGTAACGGTTATTTAACACCAGATAGAAAAGGTGGTTTTTGGTTCGCTCAACGTTCAAGCACAACGACAAGTAATAGAGGTTATTTCAACCTATTACACTTCACAAAGGACGGAACAATGGATTGGTCAGTTGAAGACTATTATTCAACTAGTACAGTTGCAAAAGCACTACGCCAAATGGCATTTGCCTCAAATTTGGACGGTTCTACCTTGGTTTTTGGATTGTATCAGTGTATAGGAGTTAAGGATGTTGTTTTCAATGAGGACGGAACAATTAATTCATGTACTGATGGAAACCACTTAAAATCGTCAAGTGATCAACGTAAGATTTCTTCGACTGTTATGGGTGCGGCATTTGACGTAGCGAACAATGTTTTTGTGGCAGATTATTCAGACTATTTCCAGGGTTATGCATATTTGAATAGTGACAACACTTATACTACAAAGGCTAGTAAGGGTGTTTTGATTAGCTTGGAAATGACTGGTGTTGAGGGTGTGGCTGTTGATGCTAATGCTCCAGTAGAATACTACAACTTGCAAGGCGTTAAGGTGGCTAATCCTGAAAACGGCATCTTCGTTAAGAAGCAAGGCTCACGCATCACTAAGGTTGTGCGTTAATAGATAGGCTAAAAATCAAAAGTGATAAATTTTTAAATAACATGAAGAAGGTATTTTTATCTTTAGCTCTTGCGGTGTTAGGAACAACAGCGATAGGAGCAGCCGACATGACTGGTAAGAAGGTATATATCAATCCCGGTCACGGCGGTTATTGGAATGGCGGAACTATCGAACAAGAAGTTGACGCTAATGGTAATGTGGTTACTCCACGAAAGGGTAACGACCGTTTCGTTGCTACAATTCCTTACCCTACCGAATCGGAAGCTGGATTCTGGGAATCAAAGAGCAACTTGGTGAAAGGTCTAGAGCTAGAACGCTTGTTGAAGGCGGCTGGCGCTGAGGTGAAAATGTCGCGAACTCAAAACCGTGAGGAAGACGACAAGGATTTGAAGTCAATCGGTCTTGAGGCTAACGATTATTTGGGTGCTGCAGCGGCTTCAAACCCTAATAATGTGGCATTTATCTCTATCCACAGTAACGCACTAGGTTCAAACGGCGGTGTTAACTACTTCTTGAACCTATATAATATGGATAATGACGGACTTGGCAAGAATGCTACTTATATGGCTTTAGGTCAAAGCATGGCTACCAACTCTGCTTCATTGTTGATGGATAATGAAATCACAGTGTGGAGTCCTTCTGCTCCTAAGATTTGGGAAGACCAAAAATTCTTGGGCTATACTCTAGGCGTGCTTCGTCACTTGAACGTGCCAGGCTTCCTAGTAGAGGGCAGCTTCCACGACTATCAACCTGAAACTCACCGCTTGATGAACGATGACTATTGCAAGCTAGCAGCTTACAATATGTATCGTTACTTCTGCGAATATTTCCAAGCAGATAAGCCTAAAACAGGCGTTATCGCAGGTGCGGTTAAGGATGATCAAAAGATTATCAAGGAAAAGAACTTCAAGAACTGGGTTAAGGGAACTCACGACCGTTTCCACCCAATCAACGGCGCTAAGGTGACTTTGCTTGACGCAAGCGGCAACACCCTACAAACCTACACTACCGACCAAATGTATAACGGTGTGTATGTGTTCTGGAATGTAGCTCCTGGCAGCTACAAGGTGAAAATGGAAGCAACTGGCTATGAAGCGCAAACTATTGATGTGACTGTAGTGGCTTCAGAGATTACCGATCAAGTGACATTGCTTCACGATCCTAACTATGTGGCTCCAGAACCAGCTTTGGCTATACCTAACGTATATGCTTCGGCTTTGAAGTCAACACAACTAGGCGACGGCAAGTATCAAATAGATTTCACTTTGAATACCGATGCTGAGGATGTAACAGTTAAGGTGTACAAGGAAGACGAAAGCGCAATGGTAGTGGTTAAGGAAGTAAGCTACGGTGCTAAGGCTAAGGGTGGTAACTCAGTAGAACTTGACTTGACAGGCGTGAATGGCGAAGGCATGACTTGGGCTATCGAGGCAACAGGACCTTCTACCAACACCGATGCTCCTGTTAACTTCATCGACATGCGTGAAAAGGCTGTACAATTCGGCGCTCCAACCGACGTAAAGGTTGACAACGACACCGAAAGCGACTTCTTCGGTCGTGTATACGTGCTAAATGCAATAGGTAAAGACACTGACAACCGTTCTACAACCGACGGTCTATACGTGCTAGACGCAGCGTTGACCGACGTTACTGGTCAAGGCGACAACGCTTATAGCGGCGGAATCACTTGGGGCGGATCGGCTTCAAGCGCATCAGTGGCTAGTCCTCACCGTATGGCTCTTGACGAAGAAGGCAATATCTTCGTGTGCGACTGGAGTGATGGCAACTCTGGTGCATGGTATGTATCGGCTAGCAGCTTAGGTGACAACTTCAAGCCTGTATTTGGCGGAACAAGAAACGGTGACGGTCTTGCATCAGAAGGCGGTGTGGCTATCCACGGTTCTCTATCGGCTATAGAAGTTGCCGGCAAGGGTGCAGAGCGTACACTTTACACTTATGACGAAGACTATACTATTGACGGAACTCACTCAGTTCTTAACAGCTATAAGATTGGCGAATTGGCTAATCCTTGGGCAACAGCTCCTACTACCACTCGTTTGGCTGGTGCTGACGGCATCACTCACAACTATGGTCAAAAGGGTTACTTGCAAGCTGACGGCAAGGGCGGTCTATGGGTATCTCAATATCGTGGTGGTGCTGCTGATACTCACCCAGCGCTTGTTCACTTCAACGCCGACGGCGTGGCTGACTTCAAGCAAACTATCTGGGATGGACGTTTGAACTACTCGTTCGCAATCAACGAAGCTGGTGACAAGTTTGCCGTAAATAGCGGAAACGACATCTTGCTAGGTGACATCACATACGATGACAACGGAGTTCCTACAGTGACATTGCTAGAAACAGTGACAGTGGAGGCTGAAGGCTCTAACACTTATGGTCTTGCATTCGACGCTGCCGATAACTTGTATCGCGCATGTAGTGATATTCAATATATCCAAGGTTTTGCTTGGCCTAAGGAAAATAACTCACATGAAACAAAGGCTTCGGTAAAATATAAGTTGAACGGAACTTCTGGTATAGAAGAAGTGACAGCTGCTAAGACTGTTGTAACAGTGGTAGGCGACGACTTGACTATCACTTCAACTAAGGAACTAGGTGCTGTAGCTGTTTATTCAATGTCGGGTGTGGCAGTATACGCAAATGCAGGCGTAAATGCTGAATCCCTAACACTAAATGTAGCTTCTTGGTCTAACGGAGTATATATCGTAAAGGTTGACAATAAGGTATATAAGATTGTTAAGTAGAGGTTAGTTAATAATTGTTGATGTTGCAAAATCCGAATCGGGGCAGAAGCGTGAACTTTTGGATTCCTTATTCATGCGATAGACTTGGTTAGGCTGAAGGAGTAAAAACTCGAGGAGGATTTTGCAACACTTTTTTACTAGGACAAAAATGAAACTGAAACTAATAGCAGTATTTGCGATTTTGTCGATGTCTTTTGCTTCAATTGCGGCGAAAGACTTGACAGGTATTAAGATATATGTGAATCCGGGACACGGAGGGTATAATAACACGCCTGGTGAAACTGGTGATGACCGTTTTGTCGCTACAATTCCATTCCCAAGCGAATCGGAAGACGCATTCTGGGAATCTAGTTGCAATTTAGTGAAAGGTCTTGAGCTAAAGCGTTTATTGGAAAAGGCTGGAGCGACAGTGAAAATATCACGAACTGCAAATACTTCGGCAGACGATAGAGAATTGTCAGCCATAACAAGCGAGGCTAATAAATGGGGTGCTGATGCTTTTGTTTCGATTCATAGCAACCAGCTTGGAACAAATTCAGGTACAAATTATTTCTTGAATCTATATAATGCCGATTACAACGACCAAGTAGAGCCTTACGGGTATGGATATTTAGGAAAATCGGACGAATTGATAGCCGAATGTAAAGACATGGCTACTAAATCGGCTGAATATTTTAAAAATAACAACTTGACCACATGGGATGCTTCAAGCACTTTCCGCATAGTAGAGGATTACTCATTCTTGGGTTATACCTTAGGCGTTATCAGAACGCTAGAAGTGCCAGGATTTGTACTAGAAGGAAGTTTCCATGACTATGAGCCGGAAACACACAGATTATTGAACGAAGACTATGCAAAACTTACTGCATGGGACTTATTCCGCTTCTATAGCGACTATTTTGAAGCTGACAAGCCTACGACAGGCGTTATAGCTGGTTCGGTGAAAAATGGCGCAGTGGAAATGAACCACACATATTTTAATAACTGGAAAAGCGGGACACACGACCGTTTCCAACCGATAAACGGTGCTACAATCACGCTGTTTGACGGCAATGGCGAGGTGGTGAACACGTATACAACCGACCAATATTATAATGGCGTATTCGTGTTTTGGGATTTGACTCCGGGAGCTTATACGGTGAAGATGGAAGCCGAAGGACTAGAAACAGTGAATAAGGAAGTGACGGTGACGGCTGCCGAAACCACATCGTTTGTACAATTGCTATATGGCGAGATAACTCCGAATATACTAGCAACTTCGTTGAAAGGCGAATTGACTGATGATGGTTATAATGTGTCGTTCGCTCTAAACGGAACACCTACCAGCGTTGCATTCAACCTTTATGACGAAAGTGGCACAGTGTTAGGAACTATCGAACTAGGCGGTGATTTCAAGAAAGGCGAGAATAAGGCGACGATAGCTATAGATGATTTGATGAAGTATGCTGGAAAGACTCTAAATTGGTCAATCCTAGCAAAAGCCGCTAGCGTGGACTCATGGCGTTGCATCTCGGCAGTAGCTAACGGTGAGGATGCTATACCAGAAAACCAATTGATGGATTATCCTAATGCTATTGTGGTGGATAATAACCCAAAGAGTGACTATTTCGGTAGAATATACGTGTTGGAAGGAACAAACACTTACACTGGCGGTCGTTCGTTAGACGTGGGAATCTATGCTTATGATCCTACCGATTTCTCAATGATAAATGAAAATAACGCTCCTTATACAGGAAACGTGAATTGGCAAAAGACCGTAGGAAAAACGAAGACATTCGTGTGCTTGTCGCCTCACACAATGACCATAGACGATGAAGGATATGTGTATGTGAGCGACTGGACCGACTCAAATGCAGGCGTGTGGATTATGGACCCTGCAAATCCTACTGGCGATTTCACCCCGGTGTTTAACGTAGGCACAAGCAATGGCGGAAAGGTGTATAATGATGCAGGCGATTATGTGCACGGCACAATATCAGGAATATGCGTTGTGGGAACTGGCGAGAATCGTGTGCTTTACACAGTGGATGAAGATTATGACGGTGGAACAGCGATATTGAAATATAATATAGGCGAGTTGAAGAATTTGCCATATACAGGAAAGGCTGAACTTGTTTACCAATTATCGAGCAACACAGCACTAGACGCATCGTTGAATTGTTATTTAGCACCTGACCGTAAAGGTGGATTCTGGTTCGTGCAGCGTGATGTGGAGGCTTCTAAATCGGTAACTCCATATAAAGGCTCTTTCAACCTATTGCACTTCACAGCCAACGGCTATGACTCGAATTTAGGTCTTGTTTCAGATTACTATTCAAGAACAAGCAAGAGCAGTTCAATTCACACAATAGGTATAGCTACCAGCGTGGACGGTTCACGCTTGGCTATAGGAGTGTATGCGGCAGTGGGAATGAAGAAGGTTGAGTTTAATGCCGATGGCACTGTGGTTAAAGACACATTCGTTGATGCTACAGGAGAATATATATCGGGAATTGACAAGAACGAGGTACAAGCTACAGGTAACTGGATGAACCACATGACATGGGGTGTGGCTTTTGATGTGGCTAACAACCTATATGTAGCCGACTGGAGCGACCATTTCCAAGCATATTCATTAGGTAAGAGTGATAACAGCCAAGAAACTATGTCGAAATATAAGATAGACTTGTTGACCGTGGGAGTGAATGACATCGCTGCAGCTAAGGCGAGTGCAGCACTAGAGGGAGAAACCCTAGTGATACGTTCAGACAAGGCAATAGGCAAGGTGGATGTCTATAATCTTTCAGGCTCATTGATTTATCGAGCTGTGTCGGCTGCTAATAGCCTAGCTGTTGATGCTTCATCATGGGCAAATGGCGTATATTTAGTGAAAACTGACGGTGTAGTGGTAAAGATTATTAAGTAACCTGAAATACAAACTATTAAAACGTTAAATCATGAAATTAAAATCAATTTATGCATTATTGCTTCTGTTCTTGTTGAGTGCAGGCACATGCGGTGGCGATGACGAACCGCCAGTTGTACCTCCAGAAGAAGTGGAGAAGCCAGATACGATTCCGAGCGGTGGAGAACCAACGGTGAACATTACGACTCCAGCTAAGGAAATCCGTGCAGTGTGGCTTGCGACAGTGGGCAACATGGACTGGCCTACTGATAAGTACAACATAGAAAAGCAGAAACAGGAGTATATCAACTATTTGGAATTGTTCCAAAAATATAATGTGAATGTGGTCGTGGGGCAGATACGTCCAACAGCCGATGCATTCTTTGAGTCGAAGTATGAGCCTTGGAGTCAGTATCTTACCGGAACACGTGGCAAGAACCCTGGATATGACGTAGTGCAATTTATGGTTGACGAAGCGCACAAACGTGGAATGGAATTTCACGCTTGGTTGAATCCTTACAGAATAAGCACCAATATCAACGCTTATACTCCAGTGGCAGGCGAGTTCTATAAGGAACATCCCGAATGGACTATGCGTTATGGTAATTTGCTTATTTTCCGTCCTGCAATACCAGAAGTGCGCGAGCATTTAGTGAATGTGATTGACGAGATTATTACAAAATATGACGTTGACGGTATTCACTTCGATGATTATTTCTATCCTTATCCTGACGGTACGAATACGCTTGACGATGAAGGCGATTTCAAGACCTATGGTGCCGGATATGCCAATATTGAGGATTTCCGTCGTGGAAACGTGAATAAGGCTATCGAGGCAGTGCATAACTTGATTGTGCAGAAACGCCCTGATATAGTGTTCTCAATAAGCCCTTACGGTGTGTGGAGAAATAAGAAAAATGATCCTAATGGATCGGATTCTAGCACTTCTATCACCAACTATGATGACCTATATGCCGACATCAAACTATGGTGTGAAAAGGGATGGATTGATCTAGTTGTACCGCAACTTTATGCAAGCACAGAGAATATAGCTATGAATTTCAAGAAAATGACAACCTGGTGGGCAAACAACAGCCATGATTGTCCTGTAGCTATAGGTATAGGTTTATATAAGTTCGGTAATTCGGCTGAGGGAGCTATATATGTGAATAATCCGACAGAACTTGAAACAGAATTTTACTACACTCGTCGCAACAACGTGAGCGGTACATTCTTGTTCAATTCATCGGCATTCAAGAATAACAAAATAAACATTCTTGATTATCTAGCACGTTGCTATCCGCAGAAGGCGTTGATACCGTTTATGGGTAGAAATACGGCTAAAGAGCCAGCGCAGATAACCAGTATTTCAGCCGATGGCAAGAAACTGTATTGGAAGGCTCAATCGGATATGAGATTTGTCGTCTATAAAGTGGCTGGAGCTAATGCATCAATTGTTGATGTCGTGAATGAGAACACTTATGAATGTGCAGAAACTGGAGATTATGTGGTGAGCGCATTGAATGATGATAACGTGGAAAGCCCAGTTTCTCAAATAGTGACTGTACAATAAATTCTCAATAATCAAGCCTTTTTATGGAGGAGATATACCGAATGTTCGGTGTATCTCCTTTTTATTTTGAGTGATATTCTGTATCAGGCTCGGCGGCAATGACTATCTCGTTTAGCTCCGTTTCAGGCGAGCCATAAGGATTTATCGTAAGATGCTTGGTTGACAAGTCCTGAATCAAGAAAGAGTTCAGAATGTGTTCAAGCTCTAATAATGTGGCTTGTGCTAACGGCTTTTGCAACTGGCATTCCCAGATGACGACTGTACGCCAACCCATATCCTTGAGTTTATTTCGCACTCGTTCGTCACGTTCTCTGTTCTTTATGACTTTCGTATTCCAATATTCGGGATTGCTTTTAGGTGCTCTGTACTTGTTGCAATCTTCATGACCGTGCCAGAAACAGCCGTTGATGAATATGACAGTTTTATAACGTCGCAAGACAATATCGGGAGAACCTGGCAACCGCTTGAAGTTCACACGGTAACGGAATCCACGATGCCAAAGGAAACGCCTCACGAGCAGTTCAGGGCGAGTGTCACGGCTACGGTTAGCAGCCATGCAACGGTGTCGTTGTTCTTTAGTCATCTTATCCATGCGAACATGTGTTTATTTTGCAAAAATACTTAATAATGGCATTATAACATGATAAACGGATGCTAATTTATGGGATGCCAAAGGGATTAAATGATATTTTTGCACTATCTTTGTGAAAAATTTTATTAGTAATGGCACAGAAACCATCAATTCCAAAAGGTACACGTGATTTTTCGCCAGAAGAAATGGCGAAACGAAATTATATATTCAATACTATAAAGGATGTATTCCTTTTATATGGTTTTCAACAGATAGAAACTCCAGCGATGGAAAATCTGTCGACGTTGATGGGAAAATACGGTGAAGAAGGCGATAAATTGCTATTCAAGATATTGAATAGCGGTGACTTCTTGAAAGAGGCGAGTGATGAAATGCTGGCGGAAAGGGATTGCTTGCATTTGACATCGAAGTTGTGCGAAAAGGGGTTACGTTATGACTTGACCGTTCCATTCGCGCGATATGTGGTGCAGCATCGCAACGACTTGCAATTCCCATTCAAGCGTTATCAAATTCAACCAGTATGGCGTGCCGACCGTCCTCAGAAAGGTCGTTACCGTGAGTTCTATCAATGCGATGCCGATGTAGTAGGTTCAGATTCTTTGCAGAACGAAGTTGAACTGATTTCGTTGATTGACGAGGTGTTCAGCCGTTTTGGTATCAAAATAACTATTAAATTGAACAATCGCAAGGTGTTAAGCGGTATTGCCGAAAAGATAGGCGCGCCTGAAAAAATAGTAGATATCACTGTTGCTATTGACAAAATGGATAAGGTGGGTCTTGACCTTGTGAATGTGGAATTGAGAGAAAAGGGCTTGAGCGAGGAAGCAATCGAGGCTTTACGCCCTATCATGCAACTCTCAGGAACTAATGAGGAGAAAATAGATGCACTAGAAACCATCTTGGCTGGTAGCGAAGTGGGACTAAAGGGAATAGAAGAATTACGTTACGTAATCTCTAATGCTGACAAAATGGAGCTTAGAGGAACTCTTGAACTAGATGTTTCGCTTGCTCGTGGCTTAAACTATTATACTGGTAGTATTTTGGAAGTTAAAGCCGACGGAGTGGAAATGGGAAGTATCACTGGTGGTGGACGCTATGACAACCTTACAGGTGTGTTCGGGCTTGATGGTGTGAGCGGTGTAGGAATAAGTTTTGGCGCCGACCGCATATTTGATGTGCTTAATACGCTTGAACTTTATCCAGAAGATACATGTGCTGTGACTAAGGTTATATTTATGAATTTTGATGGAGCTGAGGCAGAGCAATCTATGAAATATGTGATGCAATTGCGAAAGGCTGGTATTTCGGCAGAACTCTATCCAGAGGCATCAAAAATGAAGAAGCAAATGAATTACGCCAACGGAAAGAAGATTCCATTTGTTGCTATGGTGGGAGAAACGGAACTTGCCCAAGGTAAGATCATGTTGAGGAACATGAAAACTGGGAAGCAAGATATGTATGATATTGATACGGTGATAGAGAAACTGAAATAAACTAAAAGCAAGGCGATGTGTTTGCAATGGCACATCGCTTTTCTTTAATAATTGGGTCGTATTCTAGTAAAAGACTGCAAAAGGAATGATAAAATTTCTAAAGACGTGGATGTTGCCTATTTCTATGGTGGGTGGTGTGTTGTTTCATGACTGGATGCAATATGTGTCATGGATTTCTCCATGCCTTATTTTTATGATGCTTACTATAACATTCACCCGCTTGAATCTGAGAGAATTAAGGATAACACGATTTCATTGGACTATGCTAGCTGTTCAATTTCTAGGCTGTTGGCTAGTATATTATGCGTTATATTTTATAAATCCGATTGTAGCAGAAGGTGCTTTTCTGTGCGTATTCATTTCTACTGCAACAGCCGCTCCTGTAATAACAGGTATGTTGGGGGGAAGCATATCACGTCTTGCAACATACTCGTTGTTGAGTAATATGGTTTTAGCTTTGACAGCTCCGATGTTCTTGTCGTGGATTTCGGTGGATAGGAATATAGATTTTATGGAGTCCTTCAATAGAATATGCTCTCAGGTAGTGCCTATGCTTGTTGTTCCGCTTATAATAGCATTATTGATGCGAAAATTTTTACCAAAGGTACATCAGGCGTTATCCAGCCACCAGACAATATCGTTTTGGATGTGGGCAGTGGCATTGTTTGTCGTGATAGGCAATGCTGTGAGTTTTGTTATGAAACAGCCTATATCAGAACTATACGTAATGATATACTTGGCTTTGGCATCGCTTGTTGTGTGTTGCTTGCAGTTTTATGTAGGTCGCAAGATAGGAGCAAGATTTGGTGATAAAATATCGGGTGCTCAAGGATTAGGACAGAAAAATACAATCTTGGCTTTGTGGTTGTCGTTGACTTATCTGAATCCAATTATATCTATAGCCCCAGCAAGCTATATTGCGTGGCAGAATATTATAAACAGCACTCAATTGTATTTGAAAGCCAAACATGGCAAATTGTGAAAATCAGAAGAATTTTCACTAAAAAACATTTAATATGTTATTATGTTTTAGTTAAAGTGTTATCTTTGTGAATGTACATACCCGTTATTAATAGGGTATGCTATTTTATAGAATAAAAAGAAAAGGTGAGATTAATATGGAAAGCATGTACGAGAAGTTAATGGAGTTACCTTTGTTGCAAGGTGTGAGTCGTGACAAGTTGTCGGAACTTATAGAGAAAACACCGTTTCATTTCGTTAAATATACTCAAGGGCAGCAGGTTGCTGTTGCAAACGATGTGTGTACTCATATAAAATTCATAATATCGGGTGATGTGAGAGTGGATATAGCTAGCTCAAATAGGCGAGTGGTTGTATCAGAAACCATGTCGGGTCCAAATGTTATAGGTGCTGACTATCTTTTTGGTCGCAACACATTCTATCCGTTTAATGCTACTGCACTTACCGATTGTGGTATATTGCAAATATTGAAGTCTGATTTTATCAATATTTTAATGAGCGACAAGGTGTTTATGTTCAATATGTTGAATATGCTTTCTCGAAATTCGCAAAAATCGACATTTGGTATAATGGCATTGTCATCGGGTTCAATTGCAGAACGCCTTGCATTTATTATCACATCGCTCACGCAACAAGGTAGTAAGGATATAAAAGTAACATATAAGCAGAAAGATTTATGTGGTATTTTAGGCGTACAACGTTCGTCGCTTATAAATGCGTTGAAGAAAATGAGCGATGAAGATGTGATAGATTTTACGTTGACGGAAATTAGTGTGCTGGATCGTAATTTGTTGCTTGAAATATTGCATTCAGAAGAGTGAATTGTGTTTGAAACATAAAAATAGAGATAAAAGAAAATGGCAAAGTATACATATAGAACGCAAGGAACATGTTCTACGCAAATAAATCTTGACGTTGAAGACGGAATAATAAATTATGTGGAATTTATGGGCGGGTGCAATGGAAATCTGCAAGGTATTTCACGTTTGGTAAAAGGCATGAGTTGCAATGATGCTATAGCAAGGCTTGAAGGTATACGATGTGGCTACAAGGTAACATCTTGTCCTGACCAGTTGGCAAAGGCTTTGATTGCGATAAATAGATCTATACAAGAATAATCATGGGAATGTTTATAGGATTATCTATAATCTTTAAGCATGGTTTGTAGTCTTTGGCGAGCGAAAAATATCCTACTTTTCACAGTGCCTAGAGGGAGATTCATTTTTTCGGCAATTTCGTTGTATTTGTAGCCTGCCACATGCATTGTGAATGGTATACGGTATTCATCGGCAAAACTATTGATGGCTTTTGTTATTTCTTTAACGTTGAAAGCTCCTTCTGGAGTATCTAATCCCGATTCCTGCGGGAGATTTAGGTGATAAAGATCTTCGGTACGGTCCACAACGGTTTGATTACGGGTTATGCGACGGTAATTATTGATGAATATATTACGCATTATGGTAAACACCCAACCTTTGAAATTCACATTGTCAGTGAATTTATCTTTATTGTCAAGTACTTTTAATGTGGTGTCTTGCAATAGGTCTTTTGCCTCTTCGCGGTCGGAGGTAAGGATATAGGCAAAGTTCAGCATATTGTCTTGTAATGCTAGAAGTTGTTGCTGAATAGACGATGTTGCGATAGTGTTGTTCATAATGCTAAATATTGATTAATAGTAGCATTAGAACGTGCTGAAATTATTAAAGTTTAGCAAAATAAGTGTAGTTAGTTAGTTTTCACTTTTATTGTTGAAATTATCCCGAAAATATGTATAATTTTGTAATGAAACATACTAATATGAGTAATTTATGGTAATAATGTTTTATGTAATATTAGGTATTTTATTGGTGATATCTGGAATCATAGCAGTATATTATTTCACTAATAGAGCTGGTGAGCAAGGTGTCATGGAAGATGCTGCTCTAATGCTTGAGCAAAAGATTGATGATGGGTATTTAGGAGTACCATCAGATTTAAGTTGTTTGGTAGGTGCTGAAGGTGTAGCGTTAAGTGTGTTACGACCATCGGGCAAGATAAAAATAGGAGATAAGATAATAGATGCTGTATCATATAACGATTTTATCAATGAAGGTGAAACAGTTAAGGTCGTAAAATATGAAAATACGCAGTTGTATGTTTTAAAAACTAAATTTGAATAGAAAACATGAAGAAGACGTTAAGCATTTTTTTATTATGTTTTATAATTATTACAGCTTTCGCCCATGATAGAATGATAATATATAAGCAAGGAGGATATGTATCAATACCTGTAGGGTCATGTGATAGTATTCGGTTCGAAAATATCGAAAATGAGAGTATCTTGAATAAAGATATCATATATAATCAAATCGTTGTAACAGATACTGTATATAAGAAAGTTGAAAAAATAACAATTTTAGGAATTGGTAATTCTTTTACGCAAGATTGTTATGCATATTTGCCATATTTATTACAAGAAATGTATCCAAAAGCAGAAGTTGTAGTGGGAATTATATATATAGATTCTGGTTCATTACAAGATCATGTTAGTCGTATTGATAATAATGAAGATATTGTTTATGAAAAATGGACTTCTTCTGTAGGAAAATGGGTTGACTATCGTACATCACATAGGAATGTAATATTAGATGAAGATTGGCAATATATTACATTACAGCAATCAAGTCGGTTGTGTACAGATGAAGAATCGTATAATCCATATGTATATGAAATTATTAAATATATATATAATAACATAAGAAAGTCCTCTAAAATTGGTTGGCTTTTTACGCAAGCGAGAGATAAAGATAAGTCGGCATCTGATGAATTATTTTATAATATGTCTGGTATAATTCAGGATTTATTTAGACGGAAAAGTATAGAATTTGTAGTGCCTTGTGGTGCAGCTATTCAAAATGCTCGTCAAACATATATGAAGGATATAAGTGGAGGTGGGAATCTTTTATGTTCAGATTTTTTACATTTACAAGAGGGTATACCATGTCTACTTGTCAGTTATGCATCAGCAATGGAATATTCAAAACTGTTGGGACAAAATAAAACGATTTTTGGTAGTAAATTAAGAATTTCAGATGATTGGATAATAAGAAATAATATACCCCAACCGAATGGTACGTGTGTTGGAATTAATGATGAAAATTTATTGCTGGCTCAAAAATGTGCTATAATGGCAGTTAAGTATCCTTTTGAAATATCAGATGTGGAATAATTATTGATTAATTAATAATATTAATAAGTTTTTGTGGTGAATAGTTTGAGATATATTGGTATTATACCAGCGAGATATGATTCTAGCCGTTTCCCAGGAAAGCCTTTGGCTATGATAGGAGGGATTATGATGATTCAACGTGTTTGGGAACGTGTGTCGAGTGTTCTGGATAATGTGCTTGTTGCTACAGACGATGAACGTATAATGAAAGCGGTAGAGTCATTTGGAGGTAACGCTGTGATGACGAGTAAGGATCATCGTAGTGGAACAGATCGTTGTAATGAAGCATATTTGAAAGCAGGAAACGGTGAGGATGTGATTATAAATATACAGGGTGACGAACCTTTTATAATGCCTGAACAGATAAAGGCGGTAATGGAATGTTTTGATGATGAAACCACTCAAATAGCAACACTCGTAAGACCATTTGATTCTACTCGTAAATTTGAAGAATTAGAAGATTGGACTACGCCGAAGGTTGTTGTGGGTGTGGATATGACGGCTTTGTATTTCTCTCGTTCTGTTATTCCTTTTGTGAGAGGGAAAGAGAAATCGGAATGGATGAAGTCGCATGATTTTTATACTCATGTTGGAATGTATGCATATCGTTCAAAAGTGCTTGACGAAATCACCAAATTGGGTCAATCTCCGCTAGAGATAGCTGAATCGCTAGAACAATTACGATGGCTTCAAAACGGATATAAAATCAAAGTTGGAGTGACCAATTGTAGGACAATTGGCATTGATACGCCAGAGGATTTACAGCGAGCGGAGCAGATGTTGAATCGTGGTCAATAAGAAAAAAATGCTTGATAGAAGTATAATACCAGAGTTAACGACTTTCAAGGATTTACGATTGGATTTTCCAAACTATATCACATTGTCAAATGGAATTAAATTATATGTGGTAAATAGTGGAGTGCAAGAAGTAAATAGACTAGAGGTCTTATACAGAGGCGGATTGTTTGATGAGGATAAGCCATTGCAGTCGTTTGCGTTGGCTTCCATGCTTATACATGGAACAAAACAGCATGTATCAAAAGAGGTGGCTGAAATATTAGATTACAATGGCTCATACGTTAATGCTGCGAATCATGAAAATTATACGCATATAAGTTGCACATCGTTAAATAGAAACTTTATTAGCGTATTGCCATTGTT
The DNA here is from genome assembly GCA_964606575.1 of uncultured Muribaculaceae bacterium. Taxonomy (GTDB): domain Bacteria; phylum Bacteroidota; class Bacteroidia; order Bacteroidales; family Muribaculaceae; genus RGIG4576. Next base: position 36,602 of record CAZSHA010000007.1, read on the forward strand.
GAAAGATATTTTGGCTGAGCCGTCAATACCAGAACGAGAATTTGAAGTGCTTAAATCCCAAATTAAAAGTGCTTATCAGAACGCTCGTGAACGAGTTAAATACTTGTCACAGATGGAGGCTCGAAAGTTGTACTTTGGTGATTGTCATCCGTTATCTCATATTATAATGGATGAAGATGTGGATAATTTGTCTTCAGATGATGTAAGGAGGTTTCATAGTCGCTTTTATAAGCCTGAGAATTGTACACTGGTTTTGTCTGGAAAGATTGATGATAAAGAATTGAATTTGGTTGAGTCTGTTTTTGGTAAAGACGAATTAATAAATGAAGTTGCTAGTATATCAATTGCCAATAAGATGAGTGGTGATGAGCGTATTTCTGTGGTTAATAAAGACGGAGCATTGCAGTCATCCGTATATATGATTCATGAGGCAATACCAAGGAGCCATCCAGATTATATAAAATTGCGTATCTTGGTAACAGCATTAGGAGGATATTTTGGTAGTAGATTGATGCAGAACATAAGGGAGGATAAAGGTTACACTTATGGTATAAATGCTATGCTTGTAGGGCGTAGAGGTGGAGCTAAAATTGTTATTTCAAGTGAATGTGGCACAGCTTATACATATTCAGTTATTGAGGAAACGCAGAAAGAGATAATAAAACTACAACAAGAATTAGTGGAGGATTGGGAGTTGGAAATTGTGAAGAATTGTATGTTGAGCGATTTAGCTAAGACATTGGATTCACCTTTTTCAATGGCTTCATGTGTAACTTCTGACCTATTGTATTGTACAGGTGAAGATTATTTCAATAGGCAAGTATCGGAAATAATGAATATTGATGCTAGAATGCTCCAAGATGTTGCAAACAAGTATCTGAATGTGAATAATTTCTATATAGCTATTGCGGGTAACGAAAAACAGTTGAAATTATACCGCATATAATATTGCGATAGTCATATTTTTTTGCGAAATTTGCAGAAAATATATAAAATCGAGAAAATTCTATAAATTAAAGTATAAATCAAATGGCAAAAAAAAGTGCTTTACAGACGGCTCGTGCAGCTTATCAACCAAAACTGCCTTCTGCATTGTGGGGGGGTGTTTCGGCTGTAGAAGGCGAGCCAACTCAATCTGTTGCAGACCAAGAGGCGATAAAAGCGTTATTTCCAAACACCTATGGCCTGCCAGTTTTAACATTCGAAAAAACTTCTAAAAGTGCGAAAGCTTATGCTCCAATTAACGTAGGAGTTATACTTTCGGGTGGTCAAGCTCCCGGTGGTCATAATGTAATCAGTGGTTTGTTTGATGGTATAAAGGCTGTTAATAAGGATAGCCGTCTATACGGTTTCTTGATGGGACCAGGTGGTCTTGTTGACCATAACTATGTTGAATTGACTTCAAGCATTATTGACGAATACCGTAATACTGGCGGTTTTGATATTATCGGTTCTGGTCGTACAAAATTGGAAAAGCCTGAACAATTTGAAAAAGGTTTAGAAATATTGAAAGAACTTAATATTTCTGCTTTGGTTATTATTGGTGGTGATGACTCAAACACTAATGCATGTGTTTTGGCTGAATACTATAAAGCAAAAAATGCAGGTGTACAAGTGATAGGTTGTCCAAAGACAATTGATGGCGACTTGAAGAACGAAATGATTGAAACTTCATTTGGTTTCGATACTGCTACTAAAGTTTATTCTGAAGTAATAGGTAATATTGAAAGAGATTGTAATTCTGCAAAGAAATACTGGCACTTCATTAAATTGATGGGACGTTCGGCATCTCATATTGCTCTTGAGTGCGCACTTCAAACTCAACCGAATTATTGTATAATTTCAGAAGAGGTTGAGGCAAAAAAGATGACTTTGAAAGAAATTGTAAACGATATAGCAAAAGTTGTAGCGAAACGTGCTGAAGCAGGAAACAATTTTGGTATTGTTCTTATACCAGAAGGCTTGATAGAGTTTATACCTGCAATGAAAACACTTATAGCTGAACTTAATGATTTATTGGCAGCTAATGCTGATTTTGCAACATTAGATGCTGCTGCTCAACGTGCGTTTATCCTATCTCATTTAAGCAAAGAGAATGCTGAAACATACGAAAGCCTTCCAGAAGGTGTAGCACGTCAACTTTCTCTTGACCGTGACCCTCATGGTAATGTGCAAGTTTCGTTAATTGAAACAGAAAAATTGCTTAGTGAAATGGTTGGTAAGCGTTTGAAAGAAATGGCTGAGGCAGGTGAATTTGTTGGTAAATTCTCTGCTTTACATCACTTCTTTGGATATGAGGGACGTTGTGCTGATCCATCAAACTTTGATGCAGATTATTGCTATGCTCTAGGTTACAATGCGGCACAATTGATAAAGTGCGGTGCTACAGGTTATATGTCATCTGTACGTAATTTGACATGTCCTTCAGTTCAATGGATCGCAGGTGGTATACCAATCACGATGATGATGAACATGGAGCGTCGTCATGGTGAAATGAAGCCAGTTATACAAAAAGCATTGGTAGACCTAGAAGGTAAACCATTCAAATATTTCGCAAAACATCGTGAAGAGTGGGCAATGAATACATGTTACACTTATCCTGGACCAATCCAATACTTTGGACCAGCGGAGGTTTGCGATCAACCATCACGCACTCTTTACTACGAAAAGGGTGGTAAATAGTATATAAACCTAACTCACAGCTTGCAAAGTCCTCAAGTTAATGCTTGGGGACTTTTTATGTTTATGAAACACTTATGAGTTTGACAGAGTATATTGGTTACTGAATGATAATATTGGCTAAATAGAATAATATTCTATAATGTAAGGGTATGTCGTTGTATTTCATGATATACTTGTTTGACTCTGGATAAGTGTGTTTCCATCGTTTATATTGTCTAGGTGATGTGCGTAGCATTTTAATTTTGGCAGTGAATTGTAGATGATGTAAGAAAAAGGCATATTTTTCACTTAAATACTTCTCATTAAACCAGTTGGTTAGAAATTCTGCATAAATCATTCTATCCTCCAGCTGTCTTTCGTGTGGTGAGAATGTTAGAGAACGATGTTTAATTTTCCTATAATGATAGAAAGGCTTATCTAAAATTATAACTTTTGGGGAACTTACATATAATCGTGATATTATGGATAAATCTTCCCAGCAATTAACATTAGGAAGGGACGATATATTATTTTCTTTTATAAGTGATGAGCGTATTAGTTTGTTGCATAATGAAAAATGCAAGAAATCCAGTGGTATTTTATTTAAATCGGAGATGTCGTTATATTTGAACGATAGAATTTTTTCTTTATCAAATGTGTTAGTATAAAAAGGAGTGGTTACAATATCAGCTCCATTTTTAATGGTTGCTTGAACCATTTCTTCAATCATATTAGGCTCAATCCAATCGTCGCTGTCGCAAAAGTTTAGATAATCGCCAGATGACTTTTCTAAACCGATGTTTCTTGTGATTGAGGAACCATGATTGAGGGTGTTACGATGGATTTGGATATTGCGATGCTTGTATTTTAATATGATATTGTTTAATACGTTAAAACTGTCATCAGTTGATGCATCGTCAATAAAGATGTATTCAATATTTGGATAAGTTTGTTCAAATAGGGATTCAGCACATTTCGTGATATATGCCTCTACATTATATACAGGAATGACAATGCTTACTTTGGGATATTGATTCATTAGATTACATATTAATTTAGTTCTTTGATTTCTATGAATCCCATATATCTATAAATGTCGCCTTTGATATCATCCCTTACAGGTGTGACAATTAATTTTAGCGATAGCCATTTATCGTTGTTTGGTGTTTTTATGTTCAAAACAGTTACGCCAATATTTTCAGAACGAACATTGAATTTATTTAAAATAGAGTCATATTTTTCTCTAGACTCCTCGTCCAATAATTCGGTGAAGTTATCCTCATCAATATCATATTTTTCAGTAAGATAATATGGCACTATAGAATGCTCAACGTCGTCAACGCAATATTCAACATAAGCCATGTTATTCTTTTCACATGCTATTGTTGTACATTCTTTAAATTCTTCCAGTTCACGCAGGCGTATTTGTTGGTCGGTAATATTGTGGTACACGCCTAATACGATATTCCTAGAAGGTGTATCGAAATAGCAAGAATGAAGATATAACTCGATGTAGCTATAGCGTATTGTCTTATCTGGCATGAAACGTAAAACAATATAAGAATCCGTAATTTTTCCAGATTTGAAATGCTCCATTATTTCAATAGCCTTTGGGCAATCATCAGGGTGGATAGCGTCGAAAATTTGTGTGCTGTTAAATTCTTTATGTCCACCTTCTATTGTTGTGATAGAATATTTGTCGTTTTCAGGATCATATTCCATAAATTGATAACCGCTAGAACGTAGTAGGAATGACATATTTGATTGGAGCTCCTTATTTTGAATTACCATTGTTTGTTTGGTGTCGATAGGGACTGAAATCAATGATATGCCTATAACAGTATTGGGACTTAACTTTATAGCTCTAAGTATAAGTTCGTAAGTGTTGTATTTTTGTTCTTTGCTAACATTCTTTTTGATAGTTAGTTGAGCTTTGCTTTTCTCTCCATTAAGTATTGATAGGAACTCGTCAATAAATAAAGAACGGTATAATGGGTGTATGTAGGCAAGACTTTTCTCGTAGGACATACCAGTGCGTAAAACTGTATTGTTAGTGAAGGTATAGAAATCATCATCTTTTACATTGTAATAGCAGACATCTAATAGCTTACTTTCTGTTATTTGGTTTAATGCCGTAATGAATTTGATATTGTCGTTTTGGAGTATGAGCTGTTTCGTCATATCATGCAGATACATGATATATCCCTTGTGTGGTGTGTTGAAATTGCTCGTGGGTACAATTAGAATGTTATATGCTTTATTTGCTGGCAGTTTGGCATTCCCAAGATATTGAAATAGAACAGAATTGTTATAAATATCATAATCAACAGTTATAGGATTACCGCTTCTAAGTTCGTTTATAAGTTGATCACTTAGAATAGTATAGTCAAATAAAGTATGATTACCATCAATAACTTTTTCAACATTATTTATGTTTAAAAGCTCTATTGCTGCTTTATTTATAAATGTAGTATGTCCGTTTAGATCAAAAAATAACGTTGCCGTTGGGCTTGAATTATAGATTTTGCCTAAATCTGTTACGAAAGGTGCGTTGTTCTCTATAGGGGTTAGTTTTTTACGTTTCTCGGCTTGATATAGCCAATGTATATATAAAACATATATGATGAGTATCATTATTATGATAACGACAACTGTTATAAGCCAAAGCTCAAAAGTGCTTAATGACTCATCAGTGTTAGGATAGAAGCGTTTGGAATATAAAGCATCGTATGTACCATTTGAACGCATAGTCTGTAATGCCGCATCAATCTGTCCTATAAGCCTTTGGTTTTCGGGGGTATTAAGCATTACAAACCGTAAGGATAGTGGTTGGACGAATAGGGGTTTTACCGTAAGGTTGTCCAGTTTTAGCCTGTTGATGTAGAAATATGCCGCATCATTACTGCTTATCATAGCATCATATTTTCCAGAAGAAAGAAGCCTTAATCCATCTGGCACGCTATTGATATATACGAAGTTGGCTTTTACATTACGTTGCTTAAAATAGAATATAATGGGAGAATCACGTACGATAAGAATCATTTTACCGTTCATGTCTTCCCATTTGTTGATGTCGGAATAGATGCGTGTTACTATGTCATTGTCAATATATCCGTATGGTTCTGATGTTACGAATTGCATGTTTGATGGGACAGAATCCATAGTCGTTGCCAACTGGTTGGCATCCAATACGGTAGAATAAAAATTGAATATATCCTTATCGCTTTTAATATCGTAATTGAAATGGTTTAATTGATTTACCGCTTTAAATATGTCTACGGTGAATCCTGTAGGTTTTCCATCGTTCCCGATGTATTCAAAAGGTCCATAGGCATTGTTAATACGAAGCGTTATGTGTCTTCCTGCATTACATGTAATACCGAATGTTATTGCGATTAGGAAGATAAATAGTCTATGGGTTCTAAGCATTATTTTATGATATTTATGTATACAAACATAATTGTTTTAAAACAAATAAACAAATAAATTACTTAATTTTGTGAAAATATTAAAATGAAGATATGAATTACGGATTTTTACGAGTTGCGGCAATAGTTCCAAATGTAAATGTGGCTGATTGCGAATATAATGTAAAAAATATAATAAAGGAATGTCGTTTAGCATGCGGTAAAGGTGCTAAAGTTGTGGTTTTCCCAGAATTGAGCGTTTCCTCTTATTCTTGTGGCGATTTATTCGGGCAAACTGCTTTATTGGATTCCGTGGAGCGTGGGTTGTGTGAGATAAAGAAGGAATCATGCGATTTGGATTGTATGATTGTTGTAGGTGCACCTTTGAGATCGGGTGCAATGTTGTTTAATTGTGCTGTTGTGATATGTAAAGGTGATTTTTTAGGTGTTGTTCCCAAAACATATATACCTAATTATAAGGAATTCTACGAGAAACGGTGGTTTGTTAAAGCTGATGATGTGAATAGATTTACGATAGGGATTGGTAATGAGTGTGTAGAGTTCGGAACAAATCTATTATTTTGCCAAGATCAAGTGAAAATAGCTATTGAAATATGTGAAGACTTATGGACAGCAATACCTCCAAGTTCTTGTGCTGCACTTAATGGAGCTAATGTGATATTGAATTTATCTGCGTCTAATGAATCGTTAGGTAAACATGAATATCTACGAAATATCATAAAGCATCAATCTGCAAAATGCAAAGCGGCTTATGTCTATTCTTCGGCTGGGTTTGGAGAGTCCTCAACTGATTTAGTCTTTTCTGGAAAGGCTATGATAGCAGAGAATGGCGATATTTTGTACGAATCGAAGCGTTTCACTCAAGATAGGGGTATGGTCGTGTGTGACATAGATATTGAGCGTTTAAATAATGAACGGCGTTTAACATCTAGTTTTGCCGATTGTGCTAAAAATTATATGATGCATTTTGAAGAAATCAATGTATATGGTGTTGATTTTATGGAGATGGGTGGTACAGGATTGTTACGCCCATTGCTGAAAAATCCTTTTGTCCCGTCTGAAAAATCCGTATTGGATGGAAGGTGTGAAGAAATTGTAGATATTCAAGTGGAAGGATTATCACGACGATTGGTGTTTACTGGCATAAAGTCGGTTGTGGTTGGCGTTTCGGGTGGATTAGATTCAACACTTGCATTATTGGTGTGTCATAGAACATTTTCTAAATTGGGGTATGATATGTCGGGGATAGTTGGAATAACAATGCCTGGTTTTGGAACTACTGACCGAACTTACAACAATGCCATCGAATTCCTGAAGCATCTGGGAATCACCATAAAGGAAATCCCAATCAGAGATTCCGTTATTCAACATTTTGCTGATATTGAGCATGATATTAATAGACATGATGTGACGTATGAGAATAGCCAAGCGAGAGAGCGTACACAGATATTGATGGATTATGCAAATAAGTGCAATGCTCTTGTTGTGGGAACGGGCGATTTGTCGGAGTTGGCGTTGGGATGGGCGACTTATAACGGCGACCACATGTCTATGTATGGAATTAATGCAAGTATACCTAAAACGTTAGTTCGCTATTTGGTACGTTGGTTCGCATTCTCATTAGGCGGTGTAAGGAAAGATGTGTTGCTTGATATAGTTGACACGCCGATTAGCCCAGAACTTGTGCCAGCTGATGAGGATGGAAACATAAAGCAAAAAACAGAAGATTTGGTGGGACCATACGAATTGCATGATTTCTTTATGTATTATGTATTGAGATGTGGATTTTCGCCTAAGAAGATTTATTATCTTGCAAAAATTGCATTTGGTGGAGATTATGAGCCAAATGTCATAAAGAAATGGTTACGCACATTTTATCGCAGGTTCTTCCAGCAACAGTTTAAGCGTTCTTGTTTACCTGATGGACCAAAAGTTGGCAGTGTGTGTCTATCGCCACGTGGCGATTGGCGTATGCCTAGTGATGCTACAGCAAGGTTGTGGCTTGCGGAATGTGATGCGTTAGATGATAACTAAAGCGTTTGAAAAAAAGTGAAAAATATTATACCATAGTAGAATCAATCTCCCGATGAATATTGGGGAATTGATTCTTTATGTTTACCTTTGTAAAACTTTTTTATGAAGGCTGCTTTATACAATATATATAAAATTTTACGTACAATTATAGTCATAGGAATCGTGTCGTTTGTAACGGTTTTTGTGTCTTTGTATCTTATTTTGCTAATACCATCGGTGCAATCATCAATAAGAACCATAGCAGAGGACGAGTTGAGTGGGTTATTGCAAACTAAAGTTACTATAGGTAATTTGTCTATTGAACCTTTTACGCAAGTTGTGCTTAATGATGTGGTAGTCCCTGATAAGAATGGAAAAGACTTATTGAAAATAGACAAGTTGGGAGCTGGATTGAGCTTGTATAACTTAGCTGTAAGAAAACGTGTGGTATTTACTTATGCCGAATTAGTGGGATTAAAAGGGGGGATTTATAGAGAAACACCAGATTCACCCGCCAATATCCAGTTTCTGGTGGATGCTTTATCGTCAAAGGACAAGAATAAGCCACCTACAAAGTTTGATTTGGCAATTTATAATATAGTGTTGCGGAAAAGCAGTATTGCTTATGATGTGTTGAACCAAGACTCTGTAATTGGACGTTTTGACAAGAACCATATAAGAATTAATGATTTACGAGCTGATATAGCTTTGCCTAAGTTAAAGAATGATGACTATTCGATAGAGGTTAGAAGATTATCGTTTGAAGAACTTAGTGGTTTTGAATTAAAAAATCTTACTATTAACGCACTGGTGACGAAAGAATTGTTAGCTGTTTCTAATCTTAAAATTGAATTACCTGGCTCATACGTTTCGCCTGAAGATTTTACTTTGGATTATGGTGATATAAAATTATTATCTAGTAAGATAAAGGAAACCAATATAGGCATAAACATATCAGATTCTTATGTTACGCTGAAGGATTTATCTTCTTTCGTCCCAGCGTTTTCAAAGTTTGTGGAACCTATACATATCAAAACTGTTCTTAGCGGAACTATTAGTGATTTTGAGATTCCTATGCTAGATTTGTTGACCGATGATGGGAGGATATCTGTGAAAATTAACGGGGCTGTAAATAGCATAGATGATAAAGATAATTTAAATGTAGATATTTCACATATAAATATAAATGCAAAAGCCGAGGAAGTGGCTAAATTGACATCCTCTTTTACCAATTTATCAGTTCAAGCAAAAGATTTAATCAGCCGATGTGGAAATGTTGATATTGACGGATCTGTGTTAGGAACAGCTGATAAATTTGATTTTAGTGGTGTTGTTGCTACGTCATTAGGAAATGTCGTTGTTGACGGTAAATTTAAAAATGGAAATAACGGATTAGGGTTTAAAGGAGTAGTGTCAACCGATAATTTCAATTTGGGTATGCTTTTGAATAAGCAAGATTTATTAAATGAGTTGGCATTTAATCTTGATTTGGACGGTTTTTACAAGCAATCGGGTGTAGAAGCGTTGATAAAGGGTGAAATTCCGTATTTGGATTTAAAAGGTTATCGTTACAAAAATATTAATGCGAATGTTAATGTTGATGGAAACGAATATGCAGGAACGTTATTGGTGGATGATGAGAACATGGCTATTAGCACCGATGGCATGATAAAATTAGATGGTAAAAACACCCATTTGGATTTTAATATGAATGTCTGTCATGTTAATTTGGCAAATCTTAATTTGGATCATAAGTATCCAACGCATAATATGTCTTTCAAGATGTATGCGTTGATGAGCGGTAATCAATTAACGAATCTTAACGGAACGGCTTCTGTTAATGATTTTAAATTTGTTGATAATCAAGGCAAAGGAATAACTATAAGTAATTTTGAATTATTTGCCGATAACAGTGTGATGCCGTCGGAAATAAATATAGCTTCAGATGTGGTCAACGGAAGTATAATAGGAATGTATGATTTTAATTATATAGTTCCAGCCGTGAAGCATATAATTGGCAGGGCTTTACCGTCATTGTATGTTGTTGATTCAATAAATAGCGGTTCTAGAAAATTGTTAAACGATTTCGATTATTCGTTTAGAATAGAGGCTAGTGATGCAACCAACAATGTGCTGTCATTTTTTAATATGCCGATAGGCTTATTGTATCCTATAACTTTGAGCGGGCATTTAAAAGAAGAAGATAATACCTTTAATGCGGTTATCGATGCTCCATATATTGAGCAGAAGAACAAGTTAATAGAGGCAAGCCGAATTGAGATGATGGTGGATTCGGTCGATAAGAATGTGGAGTTTAATCTACAAACCTTGATGCCAGTGAAGAATGGGAAAATGGCATTGCAGATAAACGGTAACGGTGTGAACAACAGGCTTGATACCGATATATCTTGGAAAGTAGACCGTAAAGAGAACTATCATGGCAAAATAAACATGTCGACTTCACTTGCTAGAGTAAACGAAACCAACTCTTTAATGGCAACTATAAACGTAAATCCGACTAATATGGTGTTTAATGATACCGTGTGGGATGTTCATGAATCTAAAATAGGTATATATAATAAAAACATAAGGGTAGACGGTTTCAAAGTTACGTGCGATAAGCAATATGTGGCTATTGATGGACGTACATCGGCAAATAGTGGAGATAAGTTGACTGTATCTTTGAATGATGTGAATTTAGGTTACATATTTCAAACATTGGAACTTAATAATGTGGCTTTTGGTGGACATGCTACGGGAACTGTATACGCATCAGATTTGTTGTCGGGAGCACCTAACTTAAAGACCGACGGTTTCTATGTAAAAGAAATGTCTTATAATGAAACCTTATTGGGCGATGCTGATATTACCAGTTATTGGAATAATGATAAGAAATTCATAGGTATAAAGGCGTTAGTTAGTCAGCCTAATGGATGTAAGACCAATGTGGATGGTGAGATATATCCAATGAATGATTCTTTGAGGTTTGATTTTGAAGCCGATAAGTTGAAAGTTGGATTTATGAAACCGTTCATGTCAGCGATAACATCCGATTTAGATGGCTATGCTTCAGGAAATGCGTGTTTGTATGGTAAATTCAAGACGTTGAATCTGTATGGCGATATTTTTGTTGAGGATTTAAAGGTGAAAGTCGATTATACAAATGTGTATTATTGGGCAACCGATTCAATAAAAATTATTCCGGGATTAATAGATTTCAAGGATGTAGAACTTAAAGACCGCTATGGTCACACTGCTAATTTAACCGGTTGGGTAAGGCACGAAGATTTTCATAACGCATCATTCGATTTCCAAGTGACGAAGGCAAAGGATTTATTGTGCTATGACATACCAGAAAAACAGATAGATAATTGGTATGGGACAATATTTGGTAATGGCTCGGCATTTGTTTCTGGTGAGCCAGGTGTAGTTCGGATTGATGTGAATATGGAAACGGCTGCAAATAGTAAATTCTATTTTGAGCTATCGGATGCAGAGGCTGCGATGGAATATGATTTTATCACTTTCACTGATAAGCGTAAAGCAAAACAAGAGGCTGAGAACAAGGTGCAAGAGAGTCTGCGTGACCAAATCTTGAGAAAATATGAGAAAAAGAAAAAAGAGGAGAACTCAAAAGGTAGTCGTGTGCTGATTAATTTGCAAGCCGATGTTAATCCGTTAGGACAGATGATTTTAGTGATGGATCCAGCTGGAGGCGATAAGATAAAGGCTACAGGTAGTGGAAATCTCACTATGAAATATGATAGCCGTGAGGAATTAGAGATGTTTGGAAAATATACTCTAGAGCAAGGTACATACAATTTCACTCTGCAAGACATCATTATAAAAGATTTTACGATTAAAGAGGGTAGTAGCATAGCGTTTGACGGTGATCCGTTTGCTGCAGTGATTGATATTTCGGCCGTATATGCTTTGAATGCTAATTTGCAAGACCTTGATGAACAGTTTGCTACAGATAAAGAGCTAAATAGAACCAATGTGCCTGTACATGCTTTGTTGAATGTTTCGGGATATATGCTGCAACCAGCGATAGGTTTTGATTTGGAGTTCCCAACATTATCTAGTGATGCGTATCGAAAGGTTAAAAGTATCATAAGTACTGATGACATGATGAATAGGCAAATTATATATTTATTGGCGTTGAACCGATTCTATACTCCTGAATATATGGGAAATACGAATAAGAATAATGAGCTTGCATCGGTAGCTTCTTCTACTATATCATCACAATTGTCAAGTATGCTAGGGCAGATTAGTGATAAATGGTCTATCTCTCCGAATTTCAAGAGTGATAAGGGCGATTTTTCTGATGTCGAAGTAAATTTGGCGTTGTCGAGCCGATTGCTTAACAATCGTTTGATTTTCAACGGTAATTTCGGCTACAGAGATAAGATGATGAATGATGAAAATACAAATCTAATAGGTGATTTTGATTTGGAATATCTTTTGAATAAGGCAGGAAATGTCAGATTGAAAGGATATAACCATTTTAACGATCAAAATTATTATGTGAAGAATGCGTTGACTACGCAAGGGTTTGGCGTAGAATTTAAGTACGACTTTAATAATCTTTTTGATTTCATGAGAAAACGAAAAGAAACCAAAATAGAACAAGATACTATAGAAGTTAAAAATCGTGTTGACTAAGTTTAGGCACATAGTTATATTAATGTTGTTTCTTGTGACCCATTCGGTTATAGGAAATGCTGCCAATTCTGATTCAATTGCGAATGATGATTCTGATAAATGGTATAATTCACTTAGAAAATTCCGTGACATAGGTGAGGATAAAGAGAAGGATTTGCTCGACTCTCTTATGACTGCTTATGGCAAGGACTATTGGAAGTGGGCGGCATTCAACGGAAAGTTAGATTTAAGCGATAAAAGAATACAGTACCCTAAATTTGTGAAATGGTGTGTTGATTTGTATAATTGGGGTGATAGGACATTTAACACCTACGACACTGCTTATGTGGTTGGGACTGGGAAACGCTGGAAATTGATGGCGAAAAATGACAACTGGCTTGATTCCTATTCATTGAGATTACCGCAAAGTATCAGGGTTGATATGGCTTCTGATATAGCATATAATATGGGTGCTAGCCTTTCTTATATGGCTGTGAGTTTAGGCTTCATGTCTAATATGGATAATGTCTTTGCGGGTAATCCAGTAAGGCACAAGAAATGGGAATTTCAATTCAGCTGTGCCTTGGTTGCATTTGATGCCTATTATTCTCGAAATACAGGCTCAACAAATATAACAAGATTGGGTGACTATAGGAATTATAATCTATTTGATGCTGATTATAAGTTTTCGGGACTTACTTCTGAATCTTATGGTGTGGATATGTATTATTTTTTCAATAATAGGAAGTATTCGCAAGGTGCAGCCTATACCTATTCAAAATATCAAAAGAAAAGTGCTGGATCTGTTATTTCTGGTATCGCTGTATCTCATCAAAATGTTAAAGTCGACTTTAATACCTTGCCTGAGGAGATTATCGACGAAATGCCGTCAGATAAAAGGAATTATCACGTAAAGTACAACGATTTCTGTATAATGATAGGTTATGGCTATAACTGGGTGCTCAAAAAGAATTGGGTATTTAACCTCACGGCTATACCGTGCTTTGGGTTAAATCATAGTTTGAATGACACCAAGGAGAAACAGAAAGATTTGGTATCGTTCAACATAAAGGCTAAAATGTCGTTGGTTTATAACTATAAACGTTTCTTTTACAGCTTAAATGGTAAGTTTGATGGTCATTTCTATAATGGTAATGACTATAAATTTTTCAATTCAGTCGGAAATCTAGCATTGGTGGCTGGATTTAGGTTCTGAATAGTAATAATTTGTGGCTATAGAGAGAATGGTTGAACGATAAATTTGTAATTTTGTATTCCGATAAAGACAAGTAAGAAATGAGCGTAATAATATTAGGAATTGAGTCGTCTTGTGACGATACTTCGGCGGCAATTATAAAGGATGGCGTGTTGATGTCTAATGTGGTTGCTAGTCAAAAAGTGCATGAGGCTTATGGAGGAGTTGTTCCAGAATTGGCATCTCGGGCTCATCAGCAGAATATTGTACCTGTGGTGAGTGAGGCTATCCGTCAAGCTGGAATCAAAAAAGAAGATATAAGCGGTATCGCATTCACACGAGGTCCCGGCTTGCTCGGCTCTCTATTGGTCGGTACATCTTTTGCGAAAGGTTTGGCGTTGGCATTGGAGATACCGTTGCTGGATGTCAATCATTTGCACGGTCATGTGTTGTCGCATTTTATAAAGGAAGACGAAACGACCGAAGTCCCTGAATTTCCTTATTTATGTTTGCTTGTTTCGGGTGGAAATTCTCAAATTATAAAAGTGAATTCGCCTAATGATATGGAAGTGCTTGGTCAGACTATAGACGATGCAGCCGGTGAGGCGTTTGACAAATGTGCTAAGGTTATGGGACTGCCATATCCCGGGGGACCTTATATAGACAAACTGGCTGCAGAGGGCGATTCTACTAGGTTTAAATTCAGTAAACCACACATAGCTGGGTTTGATTATAGCTTTAGCGGATTAAAAACATCTTTCCTATATACATTGCGTGACGAGAAAAAACTGAACCCTAATTTTGTGGAGGAGAATAAAGCCGATTTAGCTGCTTCTTTGCAAAAGACCATAATTGATATTCTTATGGATAAGTTCGGTAAAGCGATAAAAGAAACTGGCATAAGAACGGTAGCTATCGGTGGCGGAGTGTCTGCAAATTCTGGTGTCAGAAATGCGGTTGAGGAATATTGCAAACGTAGAGGCATTAAGGCGTTTATTCCGAAACGCTCTTTTACTACCGATAATGCGGCTATGATTGCTGTAGCTGGTTATTTTAAATATTTGGAGAAAGATTTTTGTAGTATTGATATGCCGCCATTTGCAAGGGTGACAATTTAGAGGTTGTATTATGGATGTTTCTGTAATAGTTATCGGTGATGAGTTGCTGATAGGACAGGTAACTGATACTAATTCGGGATGGATAGCTCGCCACCTAAATCCTCTAGGTTGGAGGGTGAGAAGCGTGAAAGTGATAGCGGATGACGCTAGCGAGATTTCTAGCGCTATTGATCAAGCATTTGCACAGACCGATATAGTGCTGACTACTGGCGGATTAGGACCTACTAAGGATGATATAACGAAACCAACATTATGCAGTTATTTCGGTGGAGAGCTTATATTAGATTCTACTACGCTTCGCAATGTGGAGGAAGTCATATCAAAACGGCATTTGTCTATGAATCCTTTGAATGTGGCACAAGCTATGGTTCCTAGCTCATGTCGGGTAATTCAAAATCAGGTGGGTACTGCTCCAATCATGTGGTTTGAAAAAGAAGGTAAGGTGTTGGTGTCGATGCCGGGTGTGCCTTTTGAAACCGAAACCATGATGGAGAGAGAAGTAATTCCGCAATTGTTGCGACATTTTTCGGTGAATGACCATATTGAGCATCGCACTTTTATTGTTGTTGGCTATGCGGAATCGGCTTTAGCTATTAAATTAGAACAATTTGAGCAAGAACTTCCTGAATATATACACTTGGCTTATTTGCCGAAACCTGGAATTGTAAGATTAAGGTTGACAGGCACATCAACCGATGCAGAATTGATAAAGCATGATATGACAATGCTGTCAGATAAGTTGGATGACATTTTAGGGACGGCTATAGTATGTCATGAAGATAAGCCTCTGTCTGCTATAATTGGAGACAAACTTAGAGAAAAGAGGTTGACTCTGGCGACTGCTGAGAGCTGTACAGGAGGAAACATAGCTCATCAAATTACATCAGTGGCAGGTAGCTCCGATTATTTTATAGGTTCTGTGGTGTCATACACGAATGATGTTAAACGCGATTTGTTGAACGTGCCGAGCGGGGTGTTTGAAACTCAGGGTGCAGTAAGCCAGCCCACCGTCGAGCAAATGGTGCGTGGCGTTTGTGCTTTGCTAGGTGCTGACTGTGCTATGTCTACGTCAGGTATTGCTGGACCGGGAGGCGGAACTCCGACTAAACCAGTTGGCACTGTGTGGATGGCAGTTAAGGTTGGCGATAAGGTTAAGAGTCAGTGTAAGCATTTCCCTGGTTCTCGTGACCGTGTGATAGACCGTGCTACGACCGAGGTGCAGATTATGCTTTTGAATCTTCTAAATGAGTAAGAAGTCAATATGATAGCGACAAGTATAGGTAAGGAAAAGAAACGTATCGAATATTTCGATTTGATGAAAGGCGTGTGCATCGTACTTGTCGTGATTAGTCATTGCTGTGAGGAGTTTGATATTAAGGGCAATTTGCATGTGTGGAGTATGCTGGAGCATCTGCGTATGCCATTATATTTTTTCCTGTCGGGGATGTTCTTCAAGGAATATTCGTGTTTTATCGACTTTGTAGTGCGTAAGTTCAATAAGTTGATAGTTCCCTTTTTATTCTTTGCGGTGATAACGGTAATACCGAAATTGCTATCGGGCGAGTTATCGTGTGAATTGTTGTATGTAAAGAAGCATATATCGTGGATGTTGAAATATAGCGGTTATCTGTGGTTCTTGCGTGCATTATTCTTTGCTAATATTCTATATTATGTTTATAATAAGGCAGTGGCTGGATATAGTTTTGGGGTAAGGGCTATTGTAGTGTTGTGCGTTACTGCTCTCGGTTGGTGTGTGAATAGTTTTATACCTGTCGAGGGTAATTTTAGGTCAGATTACGCTTATTTATCAAGTGCGGTGACAGCATTTCTCGTTATGCCGTTTTTTTTCGTAGCTTCTAGCGTAAGAGAGCCTTTGTTGAGGTTGCGGTCAGTAGGCATGTTACGGTTGTCAGTTCTGTTTTGTTTATCATTGGCAGTATGCTATTTTACTGCTTCAGGTGGTGTGTATTTAGCAAATGCCAAGGTTCAGAACAATGTGATGCTATTCTATATCGCTGCCTTTGCCGCAATTCTATGCGTTTGGTGTATTTGTTATGCAGCGAAAAGGGTGTGGTATTTGTCTTTTGTTGGACGATATTCAATCATTGTATATCTGGTGCATTGTCCGTTATTGTCTATGTTTGTGTATATGGGTTTGTTTGATAATGTATATCTGCTTGCGGTGGCTTTATTAGGATTGATGCCGCCTGCGATATGGGTGTTCAAACGGTATTTTCCTGCCTTTGTGGCACAAAAAGACATTTTTATCTATAGCAACGGTAAAATTAATGTCGATTGGAGCGTTTTTTCTTTGAAAAAGAGGACCGAATGAGTTGCAAATAAAGAAAATTAGTGTTAACTTTGCACCGCAAATTTCAAGACAGCAGTA
>CAZSHA010000008.1:0-53549 GCA_964606575.1 uncultured Muribaculaceae bacterium
ACACAAGGATTTTCAGTCCTTTGCTCTACCAACTGAGCTATGGCACCATCGTTGTTTTGCGAGTGCAAAGTTATGTATTTTTTTTATTCTATGCAAATGTTTTTATAAAAACTTTATCATTTTATTCATTATTTGAGAAATAATAATCTAGCCTGGCAAATTCCACAGAACTTTAAATAATACTCACTGATTTAATTCCACCAATAGATATGTATATATAATATCTCTTCAAGTGGAATTTTGTAACGTTTGAGATATTGTTTATGCCAATGAAAGCAGAGTGGAATTTATTCCAACCACTCCAAATGCAACTAAACTTGAGCGATTTATTACCAGACCTCCATCTAGAGAGTTCTTTTACGTACACTTCGTGTGCATTGTAAAGTAATAATTTATCGCCCTATAGAGGCGAATAACATACGGAACTCCTTGATATATTTTATGTGCTTTGTTCGGTTCACGGAATTAAGTAGTTTCCTATCTTGCCGCTTATTAGCAACAATGATATTTCACACAACTTAGTGTTATATTCTGCCGCAAGTATTCTTTCTTCGGCATCCAACAGACTTTTCTGCGCTTCTCGCATCTCAATTCCAGCAAGATCACCAAGCAGATTACGCTCACATGCAATCTCATGGTTCTCCCTAGCCGTCTTCACGTTCTCACGCTCAAGTTCCAGCAATCTCAGATTATTCTCATAGGCTTGCCACAGGTCGCAGAAATCGGCATATAACGTAAGTTCCAGATTGTGTTGCTCTAATTCCGCATTCTCTATAGCGAGCCTTGCATTATCCCGCTCACGCTTGCGATTTCCGTCAAACAACCTCATACCGAGCGTTAGCCCGAAATCAGCACCCCAATTGCTACGCTTAGATGTTGAACTAACATCATATTTGTTGTAAGTGTAACCATAACCCGCATTGAATTTCAAATACGGATAGTCACGTGACGATATGCTCTTAAAATCCAACTCAGCTAAAGTTTTATTTTGAGCCGCCTTCAATATTGACGCATTGTTTTGCAATGTAGAAGACCACAGCGAGTCAAAGTCTAGTTTATTACCCACAATTATTACAGAATCGACTATCTCGAATGCCGCACGCACATCATGGTCGCCCATAAGCTCTTTCAATCGAATCCTAGAAGATGCCAACAATTCACGCTGTTGGAGGCTCTCGGCACGGTCGGCATTAAAATCAACTTGAGCCTGCTTATACTCCAATTTAGAGCCTTGCCCTATCACATATCGCTCATAAACAATACGCATTCTCTCGCGTGACAAAGCCACAGCATAGTCCAAATTCTGCATACGCACCTTTTGTTGTACCAGATTATAGTATTCAGCCGCAACATTGGCTATGTAATCTTCTATAGCTATGCGAGTTTGCGTTTCACTCTGCCTACGCAATTCTTGTAGCCTGCTATAAGTAGCTTGTATCTTGAATCCGTCAAACATAGTCCAATTCAAATCTATTCCCGCACGCAACGTGTGGTCGGTAACACCACGCTCTTTCGCAACCTCCCCGGCACTACGAGCCGTGGTATTGGAATTTTCAAGCGTACCCGAATACCCTGCCGACAAGTCTACTTGAGGAAGATAGCCCGCATTAGCTAGCGTAGCGTTATTAACCGCCACCTTTTCGTCATTACGCACCAGTTTTAGTGAATAATTATTCTCCAATCCATGCTCTATACATGCCTTCAACGTGTTCTGCTGGGCAGAAACATTAAAAGTGCAAATTATAGCTAAAGCCAATATATAAATATACTGTTTCATCATCATTTTTGTCTTTTCTTAGCAATATTAGTTGACACATAAGTATATACTGCAGGAACAACATACATAGTGAGCAATGTTGAAACCAACATACCCCCCACAACGGCCGTACCCATAGCGATGCGACTGTTGCACCCCTCACCGCTAGCAAACATCAACGGCAACAAGCCCAGCACCGTAGAAGCACTCGTCATCAAAATAGGACGAAGGCGTTGAGCCGAAGCCTCTTTTATCGCAGTCATTTTATCTTCACCGTTATGCTGGCGCTGATTAGCAAACTCTACAATAAGAATACCATTCTTTGCCACAAGCCCAATAAGCATAATTATACCTATCTGGCTGAAAATATTCATCGTTTCACCACCCATCTTCATGAATGCCAACGCTCCGCATATAGCAAGAGGCACAGTAAGCATTATCACTAACGGATCCTTGAAACTTTCAAATTGAGCAGCCAAAATCAGATATATAAGAACTAGAGCCAAGGCAAATGCAAATATCAAACTTGATGAACTTTCCCTAAACTCCTTAGAATCTCCTGAAAGAGCGGTGCGGAATGTATCGTCCAAAGTTTCAGCCGCAATCTTATCCATTTCTTCAAGTCCCTCGCCAATTGTTTTTCCTTCGGCCAATCCAGCCGAAATAGTAGCCGAACAAAAACGATTATAACGATACAACTTAGGCGGAGCTATACCCTCAACCAAATCGACTAGGTTTTCCATCTGAACCATCTCTCCATTGCTGCTACGCATATAGATAGACTTCAAATTTGTAGGAGAATTTCGTTGCTGACGGTTTATTTCGCCCACTATCTCATATTGCTTTCCATTCATGTAAAGATAGCCCAAACGTTGGTCAGCCAATCCATATTGAAGGGTTTGAGCTATATCTTTCGTGCTTACCCCCATAATGTTAGCCTTCTCTCGATTTATACTTATCCTAAGTTCGGGTTTGCTGAATTTCAAGTCAACATCAGCCATTTGGAACACTGGATTCTCGTATACCTTAGCCAAGAATTTAGGCAAGACCTCTTGAAGTTTCTCAATATTAGTAGCTTGAAGCACATATTGAACAGGCATACCACCACGACGGCCACCGAATGACGATCTTTGTTGCACAAAAGAACGAGCATCAGTTTTTTTCTGCACGGCTCTAGACAACTTCTCGGCAACTTCCATCTGGGTATAATCACGTTCATTTATATCCTTCAACTGTATCTGTATATTACCGCTACCCGACGACACTCTGGCAGTGATAAACTGAGCATCAGGCATGATTGAATCGGCAATACGGTTTATCTCCTCAGTATAATCACGCATGTATTCATAGGTAACGCCTTCAGGACCACTCGTTCTGATTGTTATGCTCGAGCGGTCTTCAAGCGGAGCAGTTTCGGCAGGGATAGAAGTCCACATCCACACGCTAAGCACTAAAGCGACCACCATTATTACGACAGCCCAATAGCGGCGTTTCAAGAAAGCATTAAGCGAATGCGAATAAAAATTGTTCATCCCTTCAAAGAAAGGCTCAGTCTTTCTATATAACCAGTTCTTTCTCTCCCTTCTTACAAGCAACTTTGTAGAAAGCATAGGAGTTATAGTAAGAGCTGCAAACGATGATATTATCACAGTTCCAGCCACCACGAAACTAAACTCTCTAAACAATCGGCCCGTAGAGCCCTCCATAAATACTATAGGCAGGAACACAGCCACCAGCGTAATCGTTGTGGAAATAACTGCAAAAAAGATTTCTTTTGATCCTTCGATTCCCGCCTCTATAGGTTTCATTCCCCGCTCTATCCTAGTATAAATGTTTTCCGTCATCACTATGGCATCATCCACCACAAGTCCCACCGAAAGTACTATCGCAAGCATCGAAAGCACATTGATAGAGAACCCCGCCAGATACATTATGAAAAAGGCGCCTATAAGCGAAACTGGTATTACAATACATGGAATAAATGTAACACGCCAGTCACGCAAAAACAAGAAGATAATGATAATCACAAGGATGAAAGCCTCATACACCGTATGCTCAACCTCACTTATTGACGCACGAATAAATCGGGTATTGTCAAAACCATAATTATACTTCACATCATCAGGAAGGTCTTTTTTCATGGTTTCCATTCGTTTGTATACAGCATCGGCAATGTTTATGTGATTAGCTCCGGGTTGCGGCACTATGGCAACACCTACCATAGGAATACCGTTCATTTTCATGTAACTTTTCAAGTCACGCGCGCTAAGTTCAGCCGTCCCTATATCGCTGAAACGAACGATACGCCCATCCACCTCTTTAATTACAAGATTATTAAACTCTTCGGTGGTGTGCATCTGCCCTAAAGTTCGAATAGAAAGTTCTGTCGTATTACCCTCAATACTTCCAGAAGGCAACTCGACGTTCTCCTTGTCAAGCGCATTCTTCACATCCATAGGAGTGATTCCGTAACCCGACATCTTTACGGGATCAAGCCACAAACGCATACAATAACGCTTCTCACCCCATATCGACACGCTACTCACCTCGGGTATGGTTTGAAGTTGCTCTTTAACAGTCAAGTCGGCAATCTCACTAAGCTCAAGCAACGAACGAGTATCGCTCTGAATCGCCACCATCATGATTGGCATCGCATCAGCATCGGCTTTAGACACCGTTGGCGGGTCGCAGTCTTTCGGCAAATTACGTTGAGCTCTCGACACCTTGTCACGCACATCATTTGCCGCCGTTTCCAAATCAACAGAAAGCTCAAACTCCACCGTTATGCGGCTAGAGCCTTGCTGACTCACACTAGTAAGCGAGCGTATACCCGGTATACCGTTGATGTTCTGCTCAAGAGGTTCGGTAATCTGATTCTCAATCACGTCGGCATTAGCACCCGGATAAGAACAAGAAACCGAGATTATAGGATTATCTACCGACGGGTATTCGCGCACACCGAGACTAGTATAACCAATCATACCGAATAACAGTATGATTAATGTAAGCACTGTAGCAAGTACAGGACGGCGTATACTTAATTCTGAAATATTCATAACCTACTGCCGCTTTATTATTTCACTTCATCTAGGGTCACCTTTTGTCCAGTACGTATCTGCATAGTACCGCTTGTGATAACGGTATCGCCTATGCTCAATCCCGAAAGCACTTGGACAAGAGCCTCAGTTCTTATACCTTTCTTGATTTCAGTAGGAGTGGCAACCCCACTTTTATATAAAAACACTTTATCAATACCCATCTCCGAAACTATAGCTTCACTAGGCACGGCAAGAGTTCTCTCATACTGACGTGTAGTCAACGCAACATTCACATATCTACCTGCTACAAGTTTACCGTCAGAATTATTATAATAAGCACGCACTTTAAACGTGCGAGTTTCACTATCTACACGAGAATCTAGAGCATAAACTTGAGCCTTTCTTTCGTTCAAATCACCTTCTACGGTGAAACTTAAATTACCGCCCACCTTCAACACCCCAGCATAACGCTCCGGCACATTAAATTCCACTTTCAGCGGATTCACTTTGGTCAATTTAGCTATCGTGGTCGTAGGTGACGCATACGAGCCTTGGCTCACTTCACGCAAACCCACAACACCGTCAAACGGAGCCCTCAACTCAGTTTGGGCTATATTAGCTTTCATCAAGTCTATTTCAGCCTTTAACGTAGCGAGATTCGTTTCAGCTTCTTGAAAAGCCTCCTTACTCACAGCCTCTTTCTCCAACAAAGCATTCTGACGGTACAAACGGTCTTGATGCAACTTTAACTGTACTTCAAGTTTCTTCAATTGAGCTTGAAGGGGAGCATCATTGATTTTAGCCAGCAACTGCCCTTTCTTCACATACGAACCTTCTTGGAAATAAATATCGGTGATTTTACCCGATGTTTCAAAAGTCAAATCCACCTCTTCATCCGGCAGGAGGCTACCGCTCACAAACAGACCGTCTGACAAATCTTGCTCATTTACCACGACAGATCTCACATTCAACACCTTGCTTTTCCTTGATTTCTGTTCTTTTGCTGGCGAGTTTTTCAAATCACCGTTTACACGAGGCACAAAACTATAATAGCCCAGACCAATACAACATAGGATGATTGCTACAACAATCCCCCATTTAACATATTTGTTCATCTATATATCGTTATTTTACAAGTTTTTCATATTTAGATACAAATAAACAAAAAATGTTGAAATGCATAAAACGAGATTTGCTTATATTTTACATATTTTCATACTTAATGTGGTCACAACCTCTTTTTTACTGGTCAAAAAATACATTTATATACCCATTTTAACTTTTGTTGTTACACCATGCCTTAATAAATGACACTGCACCATAAAGCGTTAACCTACAGCCTTTATACACCCAGTTAACGCTAATTTGAAAATTAAGTATTAAATTTGCAACATAACAAACAAATTAACTAAACATATTATGGCTTTTAGCGACCAATTGATAGACCCACAAAAAGACCCTATGGGAACAGCAATCTTAGAATATGCAAAAACAGGCAAAGCAGGCAGATTGCGAGTGCTGTCATCAATGTTTGAAGAAGACGAGCTACCGCTAGACACCCTTTACCGCTCATTTGCGGAGATGCCGGCATTAGAACAAGAGGCTTTGCGACTCTCAAAAGGGAAAATTCTAGACGTTGGGGCGGGAAGCGGTTGCCACGCATTGGCGTTGCAAGAAATGGGCAAAGACGTATGTGCCGTTGAGATTTCTCCGCTCTCGGTTGAAGCCATGGAATATAGAGGCGTAAAAGACGTTCGCCTTGTAAACCTATTTGACACTCATTTCACCGAAAAATTCGACACCATATTAATGCTGATGAACGGTTCCGGCATTATCGGACGATTAGAGAATATGCCCATGTTCTTCAATCGGATGCGTGAGATACTGAATCCTAACGGAGTTATATATATGGATTCCAGCGACTTGAAATATCTCTATGAAAACGAAGACGGAAGTTTTGACATCGACCTCAACGGAGAATATTACGGGCTGGTAGATTATCACATGGAATATCGGAATATCAAAGGAGGCGAATTTGATTGCCTATATGTGGATTTCGACACATTAGCTTGTTGTGCTGAGTCATGCGGTTTCACTGCAACACTTGTGAAAGAAGGTGAGCATTATGACTACCTTTGCGAACTTAAAGTTAAAGATTAATTGTAATTTGTGGAGCTGCGTTCTATCTTCAGCACTCTAATCAATATTATTTTTATCGCTCGATTTCTTACGCCAAGCCTTGATACGCTTAATCCCTGCCGTACCAAGTATAGCCAACGCTGAATATTGAGCAGTCTTGGCAAGACCGAAAAATATAAACCAAAGGACAGCCTTAGCCGTAGCACTTATAGGCAAAAGCATTTGGGCAAACGACACCACATAGCACACCACACAGCAAGCTAGTACTATCAGCCCTGTGCGGAACGAGAGCCGTGAAAGCCACGACCTCACTTTGCTCCACCACGATATTGCGCCTTCTCCTCCAGCCATAAAGTTACACATATTAAGCCACATATTACCATATTAAATAAAAAATGGAAGCTCTTTTTGAACTTCCATTCTATTGCTTTGGTGACCTCGGAGAGGCTCGAACTCTCGACCCACTGATTAAGAGTCTTGTTATAACAGTTACACAACCAGCTGATTAACAGCACGATATATAGAAGCCTTTCCTATGGTTTAAACATTGGTTTAAACAGAATGAAATTAATAAATGATGTTAATAACTCTTTGCAAAAGTAACATCAAGATTTCAGACTTGCAAGTATTGTGCAAAAAAAGAAGCCAACTTCACAGCTGGCTTCCTTTCAAAAATGAAATCAAAAACATAAAAAAATATTTATTAGTCTTTATGATTCTACACTATAGCAAAGTATTATATGAACCTCTTGAATAGAAGGTACAACCATAAATTTTATATGCTTTGCTTTTCCATTAGTCAACTTACTAAGTAAATCAACGAAAAAGTTATCTTTTGCAACTTGTTCCATTATTACCTCAAATCCATTAGTTAAAAATGGATTTGTGATAAAACTACATAAGTAAACTGAATAAAGCCCCATATTTATATGTAGTTTATCAGTTTCTTCAAGGGTATTTTTTTACTGCCATATTAAGCATCTCGCTATATGTAATTCTATGGCGGAAATTCCACCCTCCTGTAGTTTCTTTATCTGCTACGCCTATCGTGAAACTTCCATCACGATGTACTTTACGAGTACAATAGACACGATACATACTATTTTCAACGCTTAACCACGTTTTAGGATTAATTCCGTTTTTACTTTTATAATCCATAATATTATAAAATTTTTCTTTTTTTCTTCCCATTAAAAAAAACGGTTTCACCTATCCCACCGTAAAGGTTATAAATTTAAAATTAATTATGCTGCTTGCTTCGATAAAATTGATTCAAGTTTATTTTTAACAACATCGGGCTTGTCACCGCACTTAGCTTTGATTATCTCCTCTACATCCTCTTCTGTCAGCTCATTGATAGCTTCAATAGCTTTCTTTGTTGTGTAGTCAGCCTGAAGGCTCAACACCGCATCAATTAAGTAGCGGCTGGTGTAGAACTTTTGGCTGAATTTTAATTCAGCCAATTCAACAAAACGTCTAGCATTTTGTTCCTTGAATTTAACTCTACTCTCTTGTCCTTGAGCTATTTTTGCATACTCTTTAGCTGTAAGAGTTGCACCTCTAGCTGTGGTTTGCGTAGCAATTTTAGAAATTACTGTCTGTGTGTAACCCTTTGCTGCAAGTTCAGCAGCAAATTTAGCTAAACTGTTTTCAGGTTGCAGTAGCACAGTTGTGCTACTGAAGTCGGAGTTGCTCCAACCTTTACCAACAGTATTAACCTGATAGAGTATTTCTAATATGTTCCCTTCACATTGAAGCATATTCAGCTCCATTTTAGAACTGCCGCGTGCTACGACCTTCTTACCAAGAGGACGTAAATATGCCTCTGTGCGGTGTTGACCGTCAACAATAGCTAAATAATTAACAGCTTTCTCTTTGGAAACTGTTTCTTTAGTTTCATAGTCTACAATAGTAAGACCCTGATTAACTGCTTCTTCACCACTCACATACAATACTGGGTGAAGATTACCACCACACAACAACATTGATTGTTGCAACTCTGCCACGTTTTTCTGGCTTACTTGACGATTGCCATAAATGTAAGCAATCTTTTTGCCTTCAGCTTGAAGGCTTTTAAATTTTTTTATCATATTGTTTAAAATTTAAAAAATTAATATTCTTCAATTTCATTATAATAATACAATTTCAATTCACAATCATCGTCATCTGGCGAAACACACTTCTTATACTCTTCTGCAATTTTTGATACAAGCATTGAAGTGTCACATCCGCCTAAATATGCGACCAATATTTCAGCAAGTGTATCAATACGTTTTGAATGTTCCTTACACTCTTCTGCTGTTGGATTGCCGTTGTGTCTTGGAACGAAATCATATAAAGCCTTTGTAAGTTCTAAAACATCATTGTAATGTTCTGCATTCATTTTATTTTAGCGGTTAACCTATACCCCGACAAGGTTTTTAATTTTTATACTGCAAATTTAGTCACCACTTTAAAGGTGGTAAAGAAAAAAACTGTTAGCTTCTGAATCACTCAAAAAACTAACAGTTTCTACTATGTTTTAACCCTTATATTGAAACGAATGTGACCGTTTCTCCTTCCTTCAGAGCTTCTATTTTGTCTAATTTAATAGTTCCGTCTTTCCAATCTTTGTACTTAATCATTTCCATATACACAAGTCCAATATTAGGAAGGTTGCAAATGCTGACTCTATCTCTATGTTCTTTATAATGTTTAATTAATTGCCTGAAACGTGACAAATTCAAGTTTGGTGCGGGAGCTAATCCAAAGAAATATAACATATATAAAATTAATTCTTGTTCTTTGGCTGAAACCATACAGCAGTTACTTCTTCTTGGATAGTCCTTAAAATATTCTTTTAAAAATAAAGCTATATTATACGTAAAACTAGCCTGAATAAGTGTTTTATCTACCATTTTTTTAATAGGTACAATTTTTTCAATTTCATAGTGACCTGTGTTATTATCCTTGATATTATCAAGAACCATTTTTATTAATTCTGTGTTAGTGCTTGTTGTGGCAGTGCCATCTTCATTTGTAAATGTTATAGACTTTACTTTTTTTATTTCAGCTAAAGTGTCTGCAATAGTAGGTTTCAATAATACAAAATATTGGTCTTTTATAATTTCAAGAATATACTTACATAAGATATAGAAATTAAAAGGACACAACTTCATACCGTTGCCAGTTAATTCCTTGTGAATTGAGTTTAAAATGTCATCTTTTGCCCATTTACCAAATTCTTCACCGTTTTCAGTAAAATATTTACATAAATCATTCTCATATAAGAATCTTTTTGCAACTCCACCGCCTTCATAATACTTTTGCCCATCTATTTCAAATGCAGGCTGTAAGTTTTCTAAAAAATAATGGCAAAAATAATCTATAATAAATTCGTTATGTCCTAGTTCTTCATTATAACGATGATTATAATCATATACAACACAATCCATTTTTATATAATTTGATTTACTACAAAGAAACAAAAAAGCCCACAATCCACAAAGGAATTGCAGGCTAAATATTCATTTCTATCTAAATTTATAATGATAATCTATGCCAAACAACGCACCTACAAAGGTGCTTATTTCTCCAAATGCTACTAAGACACTGCCATCTATCACCCCTAAAGGCGGGACTATAAAGCCAGCAATCAATAAAGCACAGCCAATAATACATAAGGCTACACCAGTAATAAGCTATAATGTGTGATTATTCTTCATCCGTTAATATCCGTTAAATGAATTTATAACTAATAGTTTTAGGCAATTCCATATCTGTAGTTAATGCAAATATGACTTCAGCCGTTTTTGTGTATGATTGAGATGTAACAGAAACACTAAAACGTATTTGCCCGCCTGTACTGTCATAAGTATTCCAAATATAGTTTTCCATATCGCCTACATTAATAGATAAAAAGCCATTAGCGGAAATAGTGTGTGTTGAGTTATACATTTTCCTTAAAGTTTCGTCATAAGCATCATTATATATATGTACTGTTGCCGTCACACTTTCATCATTCTTGTTATATATCTCAAAAGCTCCACCTGTAAACTTGTTTGTAGTACCGCTATGGCTAGCCTAATCTACATATAAAGTAGCTGTAATATTCTTGAACAGTTTAGTTGCGGGTGATAAAAATTCCTTTTTATTTGGAACACCATCACAAGCCATAAAAGTAAACCCTTGTTCATTACATTCATCTGTACTATAACATTTCTAAGCTACGCCCTTGCCTTGCGTATTGGAAAAACAGGGTAATATTAAATATGTGTTATCGTCTAACATACTACTGTAATTCAATAGGTAATAGTTCCCTGTATTAGCTAGTGTTCCAATATGATAGTATTTTGTTTTATTCGCACTATACTAATAATATAGGATAAAGCCAAATCCATCATAATTATTTTTAATAGCTGGAAATTGGGCAAGTTTTGAAAGCATATTATCACCATTCCAATAAAATTCTAAAGCGTTGTCAATTGAGGGGCTTGTTTCCATTATCCAATTAAACCAGCTTGTAGTTGAATGTGAGTAATTACGGAAATCTCCAAGCCTGAAGGCTGTAGTTGGCTGTTGATAATTCCACACGTTAGTACCATCATAACATTTGTTTTGCAATCCTAGTAATGTATCACAGTGCATTTCACTTAAATTTGTAAATCCGTCATTCTCATTAATAAGTATCGTTTCACTTATAGATGTATTGTATTCTATAGGTTTCCAAAAACTCCATTTATTAATGTTGCTGCTTGTGCATAGCCTTGAAACGTTATTAGTCGTTTCAAGTAAAGCAGCTTTAACTGCGTTTGTCGTTATATTAGTTGCTGGTAATGCCATTTATTATATTTTTTAATTCTGTTATTTGTGCCTATAAATCTGCTATCTTGTTTTCAAGTTCTTCACAAACTAATCCACCTTTTATTTCCACAACTCCGTTAAATGTCGTATCTCCATTTATTAAGGCATCACTATTTATATATGTGTCACCTTCTACATTCAAATCACCATTAATTTTAAATGTGTCTGTGTTTGTAGTTATAGCTGGAGAATAAGCCAAAATTTCACCCGTTGCATAAATGTTTCCTTTCACTTGCAAATCACTATTAACAATGAAATTGTTGCTGAATGTTTCTATAGCGTAATCTTGCGTTAAATCTCCATTATCACCGCCTATGTGAATATCGTTTGTGCTTGCTGACTTATCCACACCTATAATATTTAAAGACATACCGCCACACATAGAATTTGCCTTTATATGTGGGTTTATGTTTTTTGAAGTGTAATCAAGTGTGAAATCTCCGTTTATGGTATCACCGTCTTTGCTTACTTTATTATCCCAATTTGTGCGTTCTGTTGCGGTGATGTGTTTTGTTATGTCGCTAAAATGTGCATAGTCAGTAGTACAAATACATTTATCTTGCAATTCGTCATCTTCACTAAATCCATAAACATCACCGCTATTATCATCTATTATATATTGGGTGTTAATGTAAGTGGTATAAATATCATTCCTTACAGTTAAGTCAGAAAATTCAGCAGACTATCCTTGTACCGTAGTGGCATCCACTACACCACCTATATTAATATCACCTGTAAGAGTGCCACCAGTTAAAGGCAAATAATTATGTATGTGGTTTATATCCGCTTTATTACTCAATTCTGCACTAAGTTCAGTATTTGTAATATATTCAGAAGGTATTGCTGTTAAGTATTGGCTATGTGCGTGGTTTATATCACTCTTATTAGCTAACAATTTATTAATGCTGTTTAATTCACTGTTTATTGTGTTCCCATTAGATAAAGTATTACCTAGTCCAATCCCAACAGTTTGACTAAATCTATTTTCAATTTCAGTAATATCAGCATTCCCTGTACCTTGTGGAATATTATCTATAAGTTCTTTTAATATTCTACCTTGATTTGCAGATAACGCAGAAGTTGAAGATGTTGAAATTAGATTATCCACTATTTCAATATAAATAGGATTTTCTTGTTCTGTTCCATTTTTAAAAGCGGTTATTTCACCTTCAGCCATAATGTCACCTGTAAAATTTACTTTCGTTAAATCTACCGTCCAATTTCCTTCACTGTCTTGTGTTGCGGGCAGATAACTACCTGTAAAATTATTATTGTTATTATTTCTGCTAGAAATATAATTACCGCCTGTTTCTCTCAAATACTTATTTCTAAATATATGTGGTATCGTTTTCTGTATTATATCCATAATAATTAAATTTCTATAAGTTGAATATCTGCCAAATCATTACTTAAATCATAAGTAACGCTATTCACATACATATCTTTATTTAAAGTGTTTTCGTGAATAATAGAAAAGGGTGCAATACCTTTATTATTCAGATAATTCTGATAAATGTATTTAGGTGTGCTATAGTGATTATAATATTTTTGTATAATGTGGTGTTCTTGTTGTTTTGTTTCGCCTGTTGCTAAATTTGTCACATTACTTATAAAATCGTTTGTAATTAAATCAATCACATAGGAATAACTAGTAGCCTTTGAATTATATGTGTTTACTTTCAGTTTCACATCTTCAAATTCCGTAACATAACCGTCATTAATGACATTTGTATATAAAACATCTGGCTCATAACTTTCACCGCTATATATATTCTTTACTGTGTCAGAGGTTGTATAAATCAAATTCAGCTCTGAAATATGAAACGCTTTACATTTAGCACTGTACAAACCTTCTGTAATATCACCCCCGCAACCTAAATAATTATTGGGGTATAAGTCAAATTTCAATTCACCGTATAGCACTTTATCAGGCAACTTTATAGCTACGCCATCTTCAGAATCCAATAGTTTCATTCTCCAGCTTACTGTATTAGTTAAAGACATATCTGTATCAAAAAATTTCTCATCCCGCTAGTTCTTTCTAATTAAATAGAACCTATCACGTAAAAAACATTCTTGATAATATTCTTCTTCAATCCAAATCATATTTTCATAGTCATTTTTCTAGCTTGCTTCGTCTTGAACATAATATAAACCTCTGGACTAATCCATTATCCCGCTTAGTTTTTCTGTTGATGTTGAACTTTCATAAGTTGCATTATTCACATATTCCCAATAACCATAATCATTTTTAATTTTATACCAATACCTAGATGTTGACTGCGTATAATTAACACCCCCACCAACACTTTTATAATATCCGTTTGCAACTTTAGTATTATAGTCATCGTAGCTTATCCAAGTTTCACCGTCAAAATAGTAATTACCAATAGACAACCTGCACGGTATAAGCGTGTTTATATCGTTTCGCCTAAATTCTATATTATCAAAAGTATAGTCACCACTGGATAAACACTCATTAGCCCTATTATGCTAACTGAATTTATATCTCATAGTCAGAATGAAATAACCGCCTTTAACTATCATAGTAGGACATTTTTCCAATTTCAAATCAGGCACATCTATAATATCAATAGCCCCAGCTTCATAAGAACCTGCTAGGCTATGATTTACGAATGTCAGATAATGATTCCAATTTAATGATGATGGCTCTTCTTTCGCCTTATAATCAACACATTTCTACAAGAACCCACCTTTAACTATATTCTCAATATTATCACTTGTTACTTCTGTAACAATTTCAGTGTTGTTGTAGTCTTTAGGTTGTATAGTAATGCTACCAATAGAATAATTTTCCTTGTACTTGAAATAACCATTTAATAAGGTGTAATTTACATTTTCACCATTCTCATTAATAACCTCCGAACTCTCCCAAATCTTATTTTGGTCTTCATTCTAGTTAATAATATCGTTTTCATTATCTATTGCATCAGGTATAAGGCTATCCATTTTGTTAGTGTTAGCAATAATATTTATTTTATTAAACACATCCCCCAAGCTAATACTGCAATTGCTTTCAGCTATACCAATATCCAATAAATTCAATTTCTCATAATCCAGAATAACATCATTACTTTCTAATGTTGTCCTATCGTAAAGAGTAAAATTGTTATTTCCATTATTGAACGCAACACAATCAATAACGTAAAAAGAATCTTGATATTGAATTAGAGTCATTCCTAAAAATGAAAGAATATCTTCAAGTACTTCTCTCATTTTCTAGGCTTCGCCTTCTTCGTCAAAAAAGTTTCTTTCTAGGATTGCCAACTAATTTAATTTATAATTAATGTTTGAATGAACATACACCTTATTAATAATATGGTCTGCGTCTGCTTTATCAAGAATTGAATAAATGACATCAATAAAAGAAACAATATCATTGTTAATATATATATAAGGTATATACTCCAAAAAGGAAAGTGTATCAATACCCTCTATAGTTGCCAAATCAAAATCATCTTTATACTCCTAGCTGTATATATTAGGTGTATTGTAACCTAACCAGAACAAACTGCCGTTTTTATATATCCTTATCTAAATATCGTTAATCTTTCCTGTATATAAGTCACTAAGGACATTCTTTGTAAGCACGTTGATACTGCACCCGCTTAACTTTAGCGGTTTAAATATGTTATCAGATTCATATTGAACCGTAATAGCATCAGCCGCTAAAGTTAATTCTATAGGTGTAATTTCTGTATCGCTGTTTTTATAAATCTCAACTTTAATAACATTATTGTTAATGTCATTGTATTGCGAGTAATAAGCCAAGTTATACATTATTTTAATTTGCTAAGTTTGCTGTTATAGTTGCTAAGAACTCCAACAAGTTCCTTGCCTTGTATCTTAAATGTAACTTCTCCAGTTCCAGACTTGTTAACGCTACCATTTCCATTTAACAAGTTAAATAGGTTTCTTTGTTGCCTGTTGTTAAGAATCATTTCACCAGCGTTTACACGTGCTAAATTATAATCTCCAATTGTTTTGTTTCCTTCAAAAATTCCGCCTGTTGAGAATGAAGGTAAAGCTGCGAGGGCAGCCAATACTGAGGTAACAGCAGCACCAGCCAAAAGCCATCCTACTACTGGTGTTTGTGTGGCACTAGCTACCGCATTTGTTCCAGCTTCAGCGGTTTTTGCTTTTATAAGTGTAGAGATAGCTGGAAGGGCAGAAGCTACAGCCGTTAATAAATTTGCACTCCAAGTTAGCCACGCAGCCCCGCTGTCGTTAGTCATAGCTGTAATATTGCCAAGAACCTAAGCCATAGCAGTAAGGCTGTCAGTTGTATTGTCTATTTCTTTTGTTGAAGTTGACATAGTAGGAGTTACTTTTATGCCTTTCGCATTTACTTGTACCGTTTTGTTCCATTCCTAGAATCGCTTTTGTTCCTTATCTTGCCATTGTTGCAAACTCTTTGAAGCTGTGTTTAATGCTTTAGGCTGTTCTGTTAAATCATATTTATAAACAATCTCAATATTCAGTTTCTTTTGTTCAAGCCTATTTAGTTCCTTATAAAGTTCAGCTTGCTTTTGCGGATTAACTTCTAAACTTATTTGTTTTTTAATGGTAGTTATCTGTTCTTCATACCATTTTACACTTTCTTTAGGTGCAATTTCTTTTTTAGAAATATTTCCTAATTTCTTAGTTGTTTTATTAGTATCTTCAAGCGTTTTCTTGTAGTCGTCTGCTACTCCTTGCATATCTTTTTGTGCAGTTCCAATTTTATCATACATTTCACCGCTTGCTTCTAACAGCTCTAAAATATTTTCTTCATCATTATGAATTGCGTTAACTAGCCTGCTAGCTTGCCCTAAAGTGGAATTATTCATTTTATTCAGTTTCTCATCTATAGCCTGAATTTGTGCTAAAGTGCCTACATCAATAATGCCATATTGATTATTTACGCTTTGAAGTTCTAGACCTCTTTTAATAGCTAATAAGTCATTTCTTTCTTTTTCAAATGCTTCCAGCTACTTATATTGTTGTGTTCCAGCATTGCCGTAATCCCAATATGCTTCCCGCATTTCTTGCGGTGATTCATAACTAAGATTATATTTTGTTTTAAGAGCTTTAAAACTGTTATCATTAGCAGTAATAGCTTTATTTAATGCTTCTTCTCTTAATTTGGTGTATTCTTGTGCTTTCCTATATGCTTCAGCCTTTTCTTCAGGTGTACTGCTTTCATCCTTTATAATAGCTTCCTGCACATTAAACAATCCTTCATAATATTCAGCTTCGCCCTTAGATAGCTTGTTTGCTTGTAACGCTTCTATAAGAGCCTTTTTATAATTCTTTGATAGTCTAATTGCGTTACTTATACCGCTTTCAAATACAGACCAGTCACCTGTTGAGATACTAGAAAAGAAATCTGTTACCGTACTTCTTGCACCCTCTAGACTGCTCTAAAATTCCAATTGTGACTATCTTGTAGAATTAATATATTTCTCTAAGGTTTCCATCGTACCCATAGCCAAACCAACAGCACCCGCAAATTTTGTGACGGTATTAGTTACGGCTTTGCCAGCTTCCTAAAATGCTTGTACCTGTTTGGTACTTTCTTTAATATTATTATCAAATTGTGTGTTATTCAATAATAGCCTAGTTACTAAATCAGCCATATTACTATTTATTTATAAATTGTTTAGCTTTTTCTTTCAATCTCTGTATATCTTCATTGCTAATAGCAGTGTCGTAATCTTGATTGTCCCAGCTGAATTTAATAATATCTGTAGGCTTCAATTTTTTTGAACTATTGCACTAAGCCATAACATAAGATATTAATCTAGTCTGTTCCCAGCCTGTTTTATCCATTTCCTACATACTTTTTATTAACGGTTCAATCTCATACATTTGCATTTTATCAAGTACATAATCAGGATTTAAGCGACATTCAAGAACCAGAATAGTATAAATTTCTGTTGCCGTCAGGACTTTTTTTTAATATCCTCATTATCTTTTATAAATTGCCCTTGCTTTATAAGTTCTGCCTATAGAAATTTCTAGAACTCTATCATAATGTTCATATCATTATCTACAGCATCTATAAGCTAGTTAAACGTAATGTTGCTATCTGGATTATTCGCCAGTATAACACAATAGAAAAATAAATATTCGTCTGTGATAGTTTCCAACTTAAAGGCTTTTCCTGTTATCTACTCATATATAAATAAAGCCCTAAGTGTATATTTTAAAATATATTCTTGTTCGTTAATTGTTATTTTCATATTATTGCCTATTTAAAAAGAAAAGCCTTTACACCTTTATATTAAAGGCATAAAGGCAAATTGTTTTTATCAATTATTGCGGAAGTTTAGTTAATTCCTTAACTCCCTCAAATGTCGCTGTAAATGTTGCGTTATCTCCGTTAGGTGCGTTAATTTCTAGCGAGGTAATAATTACCTTTCCCTTAAATCCCGGAGCGGTCTAATCTGGTGACCATCCCCCATTTGGGATATAATCTCCCACGTCACTTTTTACCGTAAATATAGCTTCAACTGGCTAGCGTGATGCCATTATTCCGTAAAGTATATTAGCAGTATTGCCTTCACCTAAATTTGAGTAAAGGTTTTCAGTTGAAGCGTTCCAGCTTATTTTTCTTGCTTCTTTCTCAACCCATTTACCGCTTCCATCTTTAGAAGATGTTTCAACCGTTTCAACATTGATGCTTAACTTGTGGCTTGTTGCGAACGCTATAGAAGTATTGTTAATAAATAGCATCAAATCACCGCCGTCTATAATATTACTCATTTGTTCTAATATTAAAAGTTAAATCCTAAATAAAAGTATCTTCTATATATTCTTCATCTGCGTTTATTAAAGAAATATCCTATATTACAACACCCTCAAAAGTTCCTTTTATACCTTGTAACGCTTTTCTAATACAATCCGCAATTTCAACTGAAATATCGTATTTGTCAGAAGCTACAACAATTTCTAAAGCCGTATCTTCCTTATAAATAAATCTGTCTTTTGTGTCGGCGGGTTGTATTCCTGTTCTCTTATAAACAATAAACGGAAATGTTGTGTTTGAATCTGTTATTAAAGGATAAATCTTTTTTCCTACATAATTGGTTACATTTTCATTTGATTGTAGAATGTTATAAATAGCTTTTCCTACTTGTAAACTCATTTCTTATACTTATTGGCAATTTTAACAATAGACTAAGTTAACAGCTAATCAATAGAGTTGAATATTTCACGTTCCTTATTGGCTTTGGCTTGCTTAAAATAATAAGAAGGCTTGATTTTTCCCCTATTGGCTTTATTCTTTTTAATGTGTCTTTTTTCTGTACCCATTTCAAAAAATTTCAACCTGAAATCTCCCAATAGGTGAACTTTCGCAGATTCTCCTTTTTTATCAACACTTGTTTTAATGCCACTGCCTAAAGTTTTACCGTTCCATTTGTTTTTATGATTAATGGCTTTACCTATAACTTTCCTTAGCTGTTTCTTAGTTTCTTTTACTAATATGCTGCTTGACTTTCTTAGAGCTGCCTTGTGTGCCTGTTTCTATTGTTTACCTGTCAAGTCTGCGAATAGATTAATAACTTGCTTTGAATCAACTTCTAATTTATTCATTTATCAACTCTGTTGTTATAAGGATAAACTGCTTTTTAATATCTTTATTTATACTTATAATACGGTATTTGTTACCATTCCATATTATACGCATTTGCTCTTTGATGTCGTGGTATCGCCTTACTTTGAAAAGTACAGTATAATTAAAAACAATCTCGTTGTTTTCTGT
Source organism: uncultured Muribaculaceae bacterium (assembly GCA_964606575.1). GTDB lineage: Bacteria > Bacteroidota > Bacteroidia > Bacteroidales > Muribaculaceae > RGIG4576. Next base: position 19,544 of record CAZSHA010000008.1, read on the forward strand.
CTGCCTGTTACCTGAATTATAAGTAATTTCAGCCCTTGTGTTTATATACTCTTTCCATTCCGTAGTATTTGCACCGTACTTGTTTTGTATTGTAGTAGGAGCTTGAACCGTAATTTTATCTGTTAAAATCCCTGCTCTCATTTTATTTCATAATGCTTATAAAGTCCTACTAGATATTCGTATGTGTAAGGTATTTTTACGGCTGTTCCAAATGCTACTGGCTCACGGTTAGCGTATAAATTGCCAATAGTGAGAAGCATAGCCTGAATTAAAGCAGGCGGCAATTCACCGCCTACTTCTAAGTCAGATAAAGCTATGTCTAAGTGTTTAGAAATACTATCCTCTGCCACAGCAATTAAAGCCGTAATATAAGCATCATCGTCAGTGAAATTGCTATCAATTAATAGGTGTGTCTTAGCCTGTTCTAAAGAAATATACATAGCTTATAATAACATTAATCAGGCTAATACTTTAGTTACAAATGCTTCTGTTCTGCGAGGTTTAGCGTCAAAATAAGCATTGATAACGATTCTAACTTGACCGTTGGCTGCTTGTGTGTAAGGGTCTACAGTCAAATCAATACCACCCCATTGAGCTATAACATAATCCGCAAAATTACCCATTACTACACCTTTGCCAGTAACGGCTGAAGTTGAAAATACTGGATAACCATTTACTTCTTCTCCTTCCATAATCATTTTACCAGAACCAGCATCTATCTTTGTTGTTTTTAAAGTAGCTTTAGCAGAAGGCGAAACAATAAAGCTGATATTTCCTTTTACATTAGATGCTTCTAATGTAGATTCCATATTTACAATATCAGTAAAAGTAACAGCATCAGCATCCGCCCCAATACCATAAAATAAACCTGCTGGTTTAGTAGTGTCACCTGCTGCTGTTCCTAAAATAGTAGCTTCAAGTTTTTCAGAAATAGCGTTAACAATATCCTATTTAAGCATTTCTTCTGCTGATACTGAATCTTGAATAAGGAACTGCTTAGAAATATCAATAAACGCAGTAAGTCGTTTAGGTTCTAAATTCACTTCTGTAAATATACCTTTGCCATTATCAGCAGCATCAACTTCTCCCTTCCAGCCAACATTTGAGCCTGAATAAACTGGAATACTAACATTACCAACCAAACCATTCATATAGGTTGCACCAGCTTTAACCATTACTAGGCTGTTTCTTAGCGGTTCAAGAATGTTCAATTTGTCAGTTGCTACTGTTTCTTTTCCGTCTAGGTCTGTTGTTGCCTGAATTTTATCACCTCTTTCTTCAATCGGCAAAACAATCTAACCGCTATAAGATTGACCTGCTTTTCGCATTTCAGAAATACCTTCGTTTACTACTTCTTGACTTCTTTCGTCTAATTGTCTGTTGTTTGCTATATCGTTAATAGCTTTCAAAAGTGAAAATTTTTCCATTTTGTTACTTGTTTTGTTTTTAAAATCAACTGTTTCAATTTGCCTAATCTCGTTGTTAATGTCCTCAATCTATTTAATAAAGTTATTAAAATCCTCTGTTTCCTTTTCATTCAGTTTTCTAGCTTCCTATTTAGCTAGATTAATCATTTCGTTCGCCTTGTCCGTAATGATTTGTTTTTTATCTATCAATTCCAAAGAGTTCATTTTAATTTGTCAGTCAGTTCTTTGTAATAATCAGTTAAATCTTCTCTTTCTAATTCTAGCATTTTCCTAAGTGCTACAGAAGTATCTGGATAGGCTTCTTTATAAACTGGAGAAACATCAAACAATTCTTTAAATTTATTGATGGTTCTCAAATAACGACCTTCTTTGTTTTTAGTCCACGTGTCTTTTTCAATGGTAAAAGCAAAACTGCTGGTTGTAATATCCCCACGCTTCAAGCCCTCTAACAATTCTTCTCCAAGTGCAGTGTTAGGTGCTTCAAATCTATACTTTAATCCTGTATCATCTACAAATAATTCTAAGCTGCCTTTCCCGTATTTGCTCCTTGCTAAAATACCCCTTTCCTAATTATGGTTAAGTAAACAAAGAATATCAGAATTATCTAAAACACCTTCTAAGGCTGTAGGCTCTATAACTTCTGTAAATCCCCCCAAGTCCCTAGATTCTGAATTGAACACAATAGCATAACCTTCTACAGTTCTGCTGTCGCTTTTAATCTGCTGGTTAAAGTTCCGTAGTTCCCTCATTTGTTTCTGTAATGTTGTTGTTAACTGCTTTATCTAACGGTTGTGTATTTACTTGAATAAAAGTACTGTCACCATTCTTTAAAGCAGGTAAATCTAAAATCTTTCTTATCTCGTTAGGGCTAATAACCCCAATCTGAAATAATGTATTATAATAGTTTGCTAAACTAGCTTTATCAGCTCTTAGTAAAACAGAAGTGTCAAATCTTACTTCTATATTGCTACGTTCAGATGGCTTGTATAATTTACGTTCAAATTCAAGTTCTATCTTTTCCAATAAAGGAGCAAGCGTATCAGTGAGAAACGCCAACTGTGTAGCTTCTACTGTGCTATAACTTGACTTAGATAAATCAAACGCTTTTACTGGAGAAACGCCAAAGAAACGGCAAATATCAATCACATTAAATTGTCTTGTTTCCAATAATTGTGCATCTGAAGGATTAACTGTAATAGGTTGGAAATCCATATTACCCTCTAATACAGCTACTCCGTTAGGTGTTCCAGTGGTAGGGCTGAAAGCTGTTTGCCAACTTGTTTTTAAGTCCGTTTTCTGTTTGCTTGTTAAAGTGGACTGAACTTTTAGAATACCCGCTAAATTGGCACCGCCTTTAAAAAAGCCTTGTGCGTGTGCTTCTGAATCAGCACTCAATCCTAAAGTTTGCCTTGCGTGCTGCAACGTGCTTATTCCTGTAATACCGTCATAACTAAAGTTTAAAATATGTATCATATTGCACGCTTCAATATATCTAGGCATACCAGTAACATTATATTTTATTCTGTTCCTATCCTTTATAATAGTTACATCGTCAGGATTAATATAGTGCATAGCCGTAGCGTTTCCTTTCTAATCTCTTTCAATATAAGCATATCCATTGCCTTTTAAAAGTACGCTGACAATTAAAGTTTTCATAAATGTAAACCTACTCATTATTTGGTTAGGCTCTTTATTGAGCAAATAATAAGTATTATGTTTTGTGTGCTTCTCTTTATATCCAGCTCCATTTATAAAGAATGGTTCAAGCGGTAACTATGCAACAGCATCACTAATAACATCAACACACCTGTAAACAGTAGATAAAAGCATAGCTTTATTTGTTGTGTAATTCCCGCCTATATGGTTATATAGCAAGCTGTCAAAATATGCGTTTCTTTCTTCTTGCGGTTTCTTTTCCCAAAATTTCCAGTTCATTGTTAAATTGAAATTATTTCATTACTAAAATGTGGAGTTTTCAAAAACATACCTAAAGCCTGAATCATTGCTATAGTTCCGTCTATCTTTTTCCTTTCAACATTCTTGTTAGGCTTTACATTACCGTTATGATCAGATTTTAAAGATACGTTTCTAAAGCAAAATCTATTTATTTCGTTATTATCAATAATAGCCTTGCCTGATAAAATCAAGCGTTCTAATTCTCTGGTCGGCATATTAAAATTACCTAAACTCTAAGAGTATTCTTCTAAAGGCAAACCATTGTCAACGGCATCTATAGCCCACTAAGTAGCGTTATATTTGTCGTATCCTATAACTTGAATACATAAGTTTTCAGCGTTTTTTAATATGTCAGTTGTAATATAATCGTAATCTGTGACATTTCCAGAAGTAACAGTAAGTAATCCCTGCTATTTCCAATATTTATAAAGTTCTTTATCTGGCTTTTCTATTAATGCGGATTCAGGTAAATAGTAGTCCGTTTTAAAATAATAATACCCATCATTAACAATAAGGTATGAAACGGCGGTTAAGTCAGAAGTTGCTGCTAAATCCACACCTATAAACGCAGGCATATCTTTAAATTGCAATAAATCTACTTTCTTGCTGCACTTCACTATATAATCATCAGGAATCCACACGTTAGAGCTATCACACCATATATTAAGCGTTTTTGTCTTTACTCCAACTTCGTCAGAAGGATTATTAACTGCTTGCTGTACCTATCCAGCTATATATTTATTTGTAACAGTAATATTTAAATTTGGGGAACATTTAACCCAATTATTTGGCTCTCTCCAATCATCACCAACATCTAAAGAATAAATAGCTATAAACATTTCATCATCTTGTTTCAGTTCATTAAGCACCTCAATAGCCACAGACCTTAATTGGTAGCAGGGTAAAGTTTTATCAAATCCTGCTGTTGTAATAGTACATAAATGTGGATTTTCACGCATACCCATAGATGATTTTATAACATCTCTAACCCTGCTGTTCTTTGCTGCGTGGTACTCGTCAAGTAGTCCAAAACTGGCATTAAATCCGTCTAGCTTACTATCATCAGCGGCTAGGACTTTTAATTTTGAATTAGTAGCACTAAATAAAATGTCTGCTCTATATGGTGTGAAATATTTTCCTTTAATGTCAAGCCCTTTAACAAACTTACTGCACATATCAAAAGCAATTTTTGCCTGTTCTTTAGAATTGGCAGCTAATAAGACTTCTGCACCATCTTCACCATCAGCTATAAGATAGTATAAGCATAGTGCAGAAGCTAAAGCCGTCTTTCCTTGTTTTCTGCTTACTTCTATATAACTACTTGTAAATCGTCTTGTGTTTGTTTCTTTCCAATAAAATCCTACAATATTAGCAACAATAAACTGTTGCCAGTCTTGTAGTATAAAGTTCGTTCCGCTGTGTTTACCTGTAAAATGTTTCAATGTGCTTATAAATGCTATAGCCCTATCTACTACATCTTCTTTAAAAACCAAGTCATTTCTTTTTAAATCATTCAAGAACCTTTTACAAGCCAGTTTAATAGTGTCACCTGATATAATTTTGCCAGATATAATATTTTCCGCATATCTGTAATATCCTTTCATTTTTAATTAATCCATTTTATAATGGTATCGCCTTTAAATCCTTTTTCCCATACAAACCAAGCGTAAGCAATAGCGGAATTTTGTTTATATGTTTCAAAATCTCCATTTTTAGCACAGTTCAACCTACTAGATGATACATACACCACTTTAGGCGGATTTGCAAGAAACATCTTTTTGCGTTTCTTTCCTTCTAAGAATTGAAGTTTTAAAAACATTGCAACTTTCTTTCCAATTGGTATAATGCTTAAAGACTTTTCCACAAACTCACTGGCATACTTATAAGGTGGATTTGTTATAATATCACCGTTCCATTCAGTTACTTCTTCACTTAAAAAGTCCTATAATTCATTATCACATCTGTTTATTAAATCTGTACTTCTCACATTATACCCAGCTTGTTCAAGAACTTTAGTTATATGCTTTTCTCCGCAAGCACATTCCCATATATTTTTATCAAACTATTCTACTTCTAACAATAATTCTGTTGCTCTGGGTTCTGTTGCGTAATAATCATATTCTTCTCGTTCCCCTTTAGCGTGGTTAGTTGCTCCTAGTGCTATAAATACTTTGTCTGCCATAATATTGTAATTTATGTATAAATAATTTTTCTGTTGATGCTTTAGATTTTCTGCTTAAATTAGATTTTAATTCTTTTCTCCAGATAGGAATAAAATCAGCGGGGGCTTCGTATTCTGAAATATATAATAGATGATTTTCATTAACTTTCTATCTACACCAATCCCAAAAATCACTACTATTAAATTCTGTGTTATAATAGCTTGTGTCTTGATATGGCGGGTCGCAGTAAATAATTGAATTATTTGGTATTTTTAAATCTTGATAATCAGAAATAACTAGCTTAATTCCCCCTAAAGACTAATTTAATAAATTATTTCGTTTTTCTTTAATATAATTCCGTTGACCTGTTTTTGTCGTAGTGATACCCGCATAGCTCCTAAAAAATCTACCGTTATAACTACAAATAAATCCCGCAAAACCTACTAACCAATCAGGATAATTATCTTTATTTTCCTTTATTGCTTGATATTCTTGTTTCTCAATATATTCAGGTAGTATATTACCTTCCTATACGTATTTCAATAAAGCAATTAAATATTTATTATTGTCTGAACCCAATTTAAAAGGATGATTTATTTTATCAATAACATTACAACCTCCTACAAATGGTTCAATATACCACTAACTAGGTTTTAGGTCTTTTGTTATAATAGGAATTATTTCATTTGCTATCCTATTTTTACTTCCCATATAGACCATATCAATAATTATCTTATAAAACCAAATATATGTGCAATCACATCTACAGTCCAGCCATCACCAAGCACATCAGCCGCTTCATTTCTTGTAAGGCATTTAGTATATCCTTCTGGTACTGTCTGGCATCTTTCTAATTCAGTCTGATTAAGATAGCGGACACCATTAAAAACATCCGTTTCTCCTACTGGAATATCTACAGCAGCCATACCTTTATAATAAGTATTATAGTAGTCACAACAGTCTAGGTAATGCTATTTATCTTTAAAAATTAGTGTAGTGAATCCTGACGAATAGAAACGGTGAAACATTTTAATTGGCGTAGTTAATGGTCTAGAATCGCTAACAACCAAACATCTTGCCTTTTCTCTGTTTGAATATCCTTCTGTTAAAATATCATTTAAACTAATATCTTTCTTTTCAGGTAATGATAATATAGGTATGTTAGTCCAATAATATCTATTCCTTAGTGCTGGGGCTACAGAACTACTATTTATATTTATAGGTTGTACCCCTAATAATTCACTTATTTTGTCTTGGTCTTCTTTCTTCATTTTTACATTTTCAAGTAAAAAGTAAGTTGGTTTTAATTCGTTTAATAATCGTAAGTATTCATAAAACAGACTAGACTTGCGACCATTTAAACCATCACGAATCTTGTTTGCTATAGAAAAATCCTAACAGGGGCTTCCACCTATTAATAAATCAATCCTAGGTAAATCGTTAGCTTTGATGTTTCTTACATCACCTAGTTGTATGGTATTTGGATAATTAGACTATGTTACTTTTATAGCAATATCCTTTATTTCACTTGCAAAGTATTTATCAACCTTTATTCCAGCTCTTTCTAGGGCTATTTGTCCGCAACTAATACCGTCAAATAAACTTAGTACATTCATTAACGTTGTTCTTTACTGTCTTTAATAAACTGCTCAAAAGGTGAATTTTCTTCACTCTTTTCTATCTTTAATTTACTTCTGGCTTTAGCTGTTAATCCAAATTCAGCCATTACTTTTAAAGCACTGTTCTAGGCATCTCTGGAAATCTTTACTGCTGGATGTTCTGCTATATTTCCCCTGTCAGATGTCACAGTTATGCCTTCTTTTTCTACTTGTTTTTGTGCTTTTATAAAGGTGCTGTAATTTCGTGCAAGCATTGTTAAAGCTGCGTCATCTTGTAAAATGCCGTTATCTTCTAATGTTTCTACAACATATTTCATATAATTATAGGCATCTTTTTCTATGTCTTTAGGTATTACAAATTTTCCCATTTTCCTATTTCTTTATTAAATTTATATTTATGTGCTATTTTGCTATCTATCAAATAACACTACTTTTGAACCATTGTATTATTATTTCCTGATGTTGTAGCAGGGCAGTATTTAGTTATAAATGTAGAATTGTTTTTTATATTGTTTGTTTCATAGATATATAGATAATCATCGCCAAAAAAGCAGGCATATATTCCGCAGTTGCAATTATTTTTCTACTACTATAATAGGATATTGTTGTATTTCTCAACTTCCATTAAATGTGTGCTGTAATCCTTATATTTCAAATCTCTTACTTTAATTTCTGTTACATACGACTTTCCTTTAACTTTAAAAAAAGCGTCTACAGTGTCAAACTATCCTGAAGTAAACTAAACATCAGTAGCCTTTATTTGAGCAAGAAAACTATCTAACAGCTTCCTGCCTTTAATTTCGTTTTTCTAAAATTCATTCATAATTTTTTTGTGTTTTTTCGTGTAATAATTGATATTCTAAATCTATCTTTTTTCTGATATTATCTAATTCATCTTCTAAAGTGTGCAATTTGTATTTAATGATAATGAAACGTAATGCACATAAGGCAAATAATAGCCAAAACATAATTTTTTTCGTCATAATTCAGTGTGTTTAATGGTGTGTTAATCTTTAGTTTCTTAATTGTAATTATACACATTAAAAAATTGAGAACAAAATAAAAATCTCACATTTGTTAAAATTCGCATTTATAATCTTATCACTCTATTGTGTTATCCGTCAAACTATTCTAAAACAAAAATTTTGCTCTAAATACATTATATCCTTTTGTGACTTTTCCATCTATCCGTTTAGTTGTAGGTTCTACATCATACCATTTGCCTATAGCTGTAGATTTTACTTTTTCTGTAATTCCTAGCATTGAATATATTTCCGTTAAATGCCTTATAATATCATTACAGCTATTAAAGCCAATACCTATTTTATCTTTTAATATCCTTGCTATCTTGTTATCATTGTCTTTGTCGCTGTCTAAAGCCATTAAAGCATCCTTAATTTTTGTTTGCGTGTATCTTAATGCTTTTACTTTTTCTTCTCCTAACTTATGATAAGCTGGAACTATTAAAGGGTGAATCTTTGTAATGTGTTCTGTTTCTTCTAAACTAAAATACAGTTTCTTTGTTAATTCCGCATATTTAAGAAACGCTTCTTTAAATGAAATCTTATTACTAGCCTTTTTAATGGTATCTGTTAAGTCCTCAAATTCTACTTCTGTTGTGCGGATATTATTCTTATTATATGCTTTAGTTAAAGCAATACCATTATTATAAATGGCTTGATTCAGTTGATAGTTATATAGTTCCAACTTTGGCAATAAGTCATTAACTATATAGCATTTATTTTCTTCGTCATAACTCATATATGCGTTATTGATAGCTAACTTGCTGGCTAAATCTTTTGCATTACTAGATAAATTATTAAAAGTTTCAGCTATTTCATTCGCACTTTTCAATAGCTTGTTAGTCCGTTCTTTCATTTCTTGATAGCTAACATCAAGGTTTAATTTTGTATTGCTATACACGTGTATAAGCATATTTCTAAACGGATTTGTTTTAGTTCTTATTCTCCCTGCAATTTGTGGTATATCTGTATCAATTCCAAGTAAAGTATTGTTATTACTTGCATTACTCACCACAATACAAATGCCTGTTTCACTAAAATAGTCCGCACCTTCAAAAGATTTAGACGTGATAAAGGTAAATTTCTTATTCTCGTTTCTGCTATTGCTAATAGTATAGCCGTTTAATGTATTACGGTTCTTCTCATTATCTGCACATACTATTTTCACTTCATTATCTTTTAAATCACAATGTTTAAGGATAGCGGCTATATGTGTGACTGAATTTAAAAAGAAAAATGCTTCATAGCTCTTTTTTCCGTTAATAGTAATATATCCGTCAGTTTTATAAGCATTGATAATGTTGGCAACTTTTATATATGGCTTATTCGTTTGCTCCAGCTTTACAAATAGCCTTTCTGTATCTAGCCATTCAGCTACTATTTCTTCAATACCTTCTAAACAGTTGGGTTTAAACTCTGCTTGTATTGGAGTTGCGGACATAAAACAGAATGATTTGAATTTCTTGAAATTATTTAAAACTCCGTCTATTGCTTTGCTCCTATAAGAGTATGCTTTTAAAAATGTATGGTATTCGTCTATTAATAGGCGGTGTTCTTCAGGCTTTATAAAGTCAATCAAATAGGGCAGTTTGTCGTATGTGCAAAGTATCTTTATAATACTGTTGTTTTTAATGTAGTCTGCAAGCTCTTTCTTGACTTTATCAGTAAATAATCCGAATAATCCAAATACATCTTTGCCGTTAACTGTAGAAGTGCCTGAATCCGTTCTATTAGTCTTGTTCACTATTAATTCAGTCGTGGGAACAGCAATAATGTAATTCTCGTTATTTGTTAATGCTATTGTAGTACCACCGCACCCAGTAATAACTTTGTTGAAAATGCAATTATGCGGTAGGTCTTTTAGGTTTAGAAAACCGTTGTTTGAGTTAATTTTTAATGTAATCATAGTATAATTGTTGAATTTTTTGGTAATGTGAATCTAGAGGATAAAAATATCTATGTTCATAGTTTGATAATGTTCTTGTAACCATTTTCTGCAATTAAATTTGTTTTTTCTATATATATTATTTGCAAATTTTGGTTACACTCAATTTAAAATAATAAGAGCCTTTCAGCTCTTACTATTCCCAAAAAACACGTAAAACTATGACAAAATCTAACTTACATATATATCGAGCTATCTAATCTTTTTTCATTTTATTCTATTCAAATATAGTCATTAAAAAATCGAAGTCAAAATAGATTTTGCACTTTCTTAAATAATGATGTTTAGAGGTCTATAACGTGCGTATTCTTATGTTGTGGCTCGCTTGTGGGTGCTGTTATGAAGTTTAGAATGATGATTCTTGCATAGGCTCATAAGGTTTCCGAAGTCATAAGCCTTGTAAAGTCGGGTGTTGCCTGCGTAGTTCATAAAGCTATCTATATGGTGAACGTCAATAGCAGGGGTTATTTTGCCTTCTTGCAGGCATATTTCGCAAAGTGGATTAAATTGTAATTTGGACTGTCTGAGTTTTCTCCAGCGTGTTGTGTTGTATATTTCTTTGCGTTCTTGTTCTTTATGTTGAATTATTTTCTATTTCTTTGGTTTATTTAAGTATGGCATAATGTAGTGGTATTTAATAATAAAAGAGGTTGCAATAAATGCAACCCCAAGCAATTAAAAAAGTTAAGCTGTCAAACAAAAACTAATGAATTGCTAAAAATGCTTCACCTATACGGTGAAGTCCTGATATAATACGTTCACGCTGCGCGGGTCTAGGCTCTTTTAAAGATGATGCGTAGTGTGTTAGTTGCTTTTGATTTATACCACTTACACGACTAATTGCTGCCATAGTGGTATATTGTTCTGCATCACGCAATATGGCAGATATATGTAGGTCGTACTCTATTTTATAATCTCCAGTAGCTAACCATTCAGGGAGATATTCGCCATCGGCTAACATATCTTTAATTTGTGTTTCTAAAGAGCTTTTAAAAGCGTCTTTTAATCCGTTCAGCGTTTTGTTAGTCACTATAATAGAACCAAATTCAGGTGTTCCCCATACACAAGAGAAATTTTTGTTACACCAATGTATTTCTACTGTTATTTTTTCCATAATTTATTTTTTGTGCAGGGTAACTTATCGCCACCCTGCTTGTTTCTAAATGCTATTTAGTAAGAATTGACTTAAATTATCATTTTCTGAACCGTTTACGGTTACTCTACCTTTTTTAATTGGGTGCTTGAATTGTCTGTGACTTCCTTTTGTGGAAATTTTTATCCACCCATCTTCTTCAAGCATTTTAATTACTTCCTTTACTTTGTATTTTTTCATTATTTATATTAGTTTTGTTTGACAATACAAAGGTAGTAATATTACTACTATTAAACAAGTAATTTGATTAGAATATTTAGTTATAAATAGGATTTAACAATTATTACATAAAGCTCCGAACTGTAAAAGCTCGGAGCTACCTTTTCCTATAAAAATAGGGTGTTCAATTAAAAAGGCTATATCTTTTCTGCTGCTTTTCTAATTCTGTCAGATAGGTCAAATAAAGCTCCTTGAAGTTGTTTTGCTTCTTCAGCGGTAAACCCGCCAATTCCACCAACCCCATTTATACCATCCATTTTGTGATATAACCAAGAACTAGACTTATTAAAATAAGTGCGTGCAAACTCTCTCCAAGACACGGTCATTAATATATCTGATAGCTTTTGTTTCATATCATATTTTCAATTTTTTCTAATGTTTGATTCGCTGATATAAGAAGTGTATTAGCATAGGCTTCTAGCTGTTTCTTTTCTTCTTCTGTCTGTACTTCGTTCATTATACTTTGCAAATACTCCATTGTGTCAGGTGCTTGCAATTTTATCATTTCTTCTAACTTGTTTATCTTTTCTTTCATAGTTGTTATTATAAAAAGCCCTTTGTATGGCTCAAAATACAAAGGGCGGTGTAATTAAAACGTGCTACAAAGTGGCACTAATTGAGCCTATTGTTTTACTTATATCAGTTAAGGCGTATCTCATTGTTTCTATTTCATTGTCGGTAAACTTTGTACGCTTCCCATTAACTGTATTTTCATTCAGTCTTTGAGCTAGCCAGCTTCTAGTTTTTCCAAAGTATTTTTTAGCTAAATATGACATTGAAACAATCTTTGTGACTTCACCCAGTTTCTCAGCCATTGTCAACGCCTCTACTTCTTTGGCAGTTTCTTTTATGAGTGATTTTAAGGCAGATTCATATTCTTGCGGATTCTCCTCTTGCAACTTATACATTTCAGCTCTTACGGCTTCCTTTTCTTCTTTAGTCTTTGCGTTACGGTTCTGCTCCGCTAATTGTTTGATTTTATTATACATATATTTTATTTTTTATTCCCCTCTTACGAGGGGGGATTGTTTAACTTTCGTTTTTAATTTTGTCCTCTAACTCTTTAATTTCTTTATCAACAACCCTTTTCTTAAATCGTTCGTTGAAGCTCTTGTAATATTCAAGATAGAAAATTAAATCATCTTCGGCTTCTTTTAGTTTTTTACTTTTTTTCTTTGCCATTTTGTTCTTGTTTTAATTACACCACAAAGATAATAAACATTTGTTTATTGTGCAAGTTTTTTACTATGTATTTTCAGAAAAATTTTGATGTTATTTGATTACTTAATTATTTCAATATTAGTGCTTAACTCTCTATATAAATGATAGAGAAAATAAGCCTATAAAGTTGTGAATTTGTAAAATTAAGTCCTTTTAAGTCTATCGTTAATTCTGGTTGCGGACAAATGAGGGGCGTGTGGTTTAAAGCCTTATACGCTTAAAATTTCACCCCATACCCCTTTATAGCTTGATTATTGCGTGAATTAACGGATGTTAACTGATTCATAAAGATAGGCGACTCATAGCTTCATTTATTTGCTCGTTTTCAAAACTATCAAGGTAATATTTAGTTACTTGTTCCGAACTGTGTCCCATTATTTGGGATATTATAGCCGTTGGCACACCCGCCTTCTTCATTACAGTTGCTTGGCTATGCCGTGCAACGTATGTAGTTAGCGTAATAGGCAGGTTCAATTCTTTACCTATCCTTTTTAACCATTCATTTACGTTGCTAATCGCTTTATGTATGCGGTTTAATTTCTGTACTTCCGTTTTGTGCAATGGTGAAAGAATAGGAAATAAGTAAGGTGAATCGTCTGTGTGGTATTTCTCAATAAGTTTTAACGCTTGCGGTTGCAATGGCAATTTAATTAGTTTGCCTGTCTTTTGTCGCCTATAAATCAATCTGCCATCTATTATATTGGTTTCAGTCAGGTTTGCTATATCTACAAAGTTTATTCCGCCAGCATAATATGTGAACGCAAATATATCAATAGGAAACTTCATAAAATTATTTGTGCAAGCATAATTTATAACACGTTCTACATCTTCTTTTTTCAACGCACGTTTTACAGTTTCTTCTTTTAACTTAGATACCTTATAACTTGCAAACGGATATAAATCTTTCTTCACAATTTGCTCCTTTATAGCAACATTATAAATAACTCTAAGCGACCTAAAGTATATGCCTATAGTATTTTCGGACTTTTTATTATAACGCAGCCATATCTCATATTTATTAAGCCACGATAAATTTATGTCCTCAAACGGAATATTAAGATGCTTATTAAATGCGGTTAGAGAATTATAAGCCTGCTTAATTGAGTTAGCGTACCCCCTGCGATTCAGTAATAGCAAATTGTCTATAAAGTCTAAAAACACATCTCCTACAGATTTCTTACATTTAGGATTACGTGTTTTCTCAACAAGCGTAGTAGATGTGAACTCTTGATTAGTCGCCTTCATCTCTACTACCTTTGTTTGATATTCCTTTACTTTGTTGGTTATTATCAGTTCTATATATTCCTTATTAGGGCAGTTAGGATTTGGCTTATTCAGCTTGAAGTCCCAATTTTCAGGCATTACTGATATGCCTAAACTCACATACTTACATTTACGGTCTTTTGTTACCCTTAACATTAAAGGCGATTCATTGTTTCGTAACACCTTTGATTTGTAACATACTACATTTACGGTTGTCATAGTTTAAAATTGTTTTTTAAACATTCTGAAAAACCAATAAAAGGGGGACTATTTTTCAAAAAATGTGTCTGGTTTAAACACTGGTTTAAACATTTTTGCGTTTTTAAAAGATAAACGTTTGATTATAAACGCTTTAAGTCTGATTTTTGGTTTAAACACGGTTTAAACACGGTTTAAACAGTTTTTTCTGCTCTCATTTAGTTAATACTTTGTCTATCAACTATATAGCTTTAAAATCTTGGTTTAAACACTTGGTTTCTGGTTTAAACACTGGTTTAAACAAAACCCTCAAAATAGCCCATTTTAACCGTTTTTTAACATAAGAAAAGGCAGCTACTTTTGTTTGTAACTGCCTGATTATTAGCTTTTTATTTGGTGACCTCGGAGAGGCTCGAACTCTCGACCCACTGATTAAGAGTCAGTTGCTCTACCAACTGAGCTACGAAGTCATCATGTTGTTGATTTCGGATGCAAAGTTACTTCTTTTTTTTGAATTAGCAACTATTTTATCAAAAAAAATCACTAAAAACACCCAATAGCACCCTTTTTATTTAGAATTTATGGTTTTATGGTGTATCTTTGCAAGGATATTACCAAAGCATGGTAATCACGAAATACAAATATTATTACTGTTGGAAACAAAAATGATTCACACATTCTCGAGGCTTATTTTAGCCGTAGCAATCATTGCACTAAGTGCTATATCAGCCTATGCTTCACCGCTTGGCAGAGTTAGAAACGTTAAGACCGAAAGCGGGTCCGTAGTAGTAACTTCCCAGAATGGAAAGTTGATAATTACCCCATTTAACGAATATATTGTTAAAATATCGGTAATCCCTACTGGTGAAACCGTTGATGAAAAGCCGTCAAAAAGCGTTGTTCTCAATCCAGAAAAGGTAGATTTCAGTGTAAGTCGTGGGACAGAGGATTTTTCAGTGGTTATTTCTGACGAAAATGAGGTCGTTATAGACAAAGCCACATCAAGCCTAGCATTCTTGTCACGAGGAAAATTCGTACTTGAAGAAGCCGACGGCATTACCAAGAACGGCAAAGAGCGTAAAATCTCATTCAAAAGCAAGCCAGAAGAATCGTTTTATGGTTGTGGTGAACGTGGTGTCAGCTACGACTTAAAAGGCGACACTATGATTATGTTCAACAAGCAAAATTATGCTTATGGACGTGGCGACCGCACTTCACAAATGAATATAACCGTACCGTTCTACATTTCTTCATTGGGTTATGGCGTATACTTCGATGACTACACTGCATCTAAGCTAATTCTAAAGAATCCTGTAGAATACGTAACCGACAGCCGCACTCCAGTATCATATTACTTCATAGCCTCGCCTAAGGGTAACATAGCTGGCGTAGTTGAAAACTACACTAAGTTGACTGGCAGACAAGAATTAGCCCCATTTTGGGCTTTAGGCTACATAACATCAAAATACGGCTATCGCACACAAGCCGAAACAGAAGGCGTCATTGACACGCTCCGCCGTGAAGGTTATCCTGTAGACGGAATAGTGCTAGACCTTTACTGGTACGGTAAAGAAACCGACATGGGTCGCCTTGAATGGAACAAGGAGCAATGGCCCGACCACAAAGGTATGCTAGCCAAGCTTAAAGCCGACGGTGTGAAGACCGTTATCATATCTCAACCATATATCAACAAGATAGGAGCTATCGACAATTATAACAAGTTCAAAGCCGCAGGTTTCTTGACATTCGACTCAGTAGGAAACACGCACGACGTAACCACTTGGGTAGGCGAAGCTGGAATGTTTGACGTGAGCAACCCTAAAACCCGTGAATGGCTTTGGAACAGATATAAAGAACTAACCGACGAAGGCGTGACAGGATGGTGGGGCGACTTGGGCGAGCCTGAAGTGCATCCGCTCACCATTCGTCACCACAACGGTGAAACGGCTAGCGAATACCATAATATCTATGGTAACGAGTGGAGCAGAATCATCTATGACGGATTCAAGAAAGAATATCCTAACGTACGCCTTATGACACTCATGCGTGGAGGTACAGCTGGACTACAACGCTTCTCTGTGTTCCCTTGGAGTACCGATGTTGGTCGCTCTTGGGCTGGTCTTCAAGCACAAGTGCCTATCATGATTAACAGTGCTTTAAGCGGTTTCGGTTACATGTCGCACGACGTTGGCGGCTTTGCTGTTGACCCCAACAATCCAGTGAACGAAGAACTCTATGCGCGATGGTTGCAACTCGGCTTATTCACACCTATTTTCCGTACACATAGCACAGTGAAGGCAGAACCATATCATTACACCGCACCTGGCTATCAAGAAGCATTCAAAAAAATAGTCAAGGCACGTTATGAGTGGCTACCTTACAATTACACACTAGCTTATGAGAACGCCATCAGCGGAGCACCATTCGTTCGCCCGTTGAACTTCTACGACACCAAGAAAGACAAAGCCACAGCTAATATACAAGATGAATACCTATGGGGACGTAATGTGCTAGTAGCTCCCGTTATAGACCCAGGAAAGACTTCACGCAACGTGTATTTCCCTGAAGGCAAATGGTATTCTATCGATAATCCTAGCAGAACATTTATTGGCCCTATTTCGGCAGAGTGTGAGGCACCATTACACACAATCCCAGTATTCGCAAAAGCGGGAGCATTCATTCCTATGGCTGACTATGAAATGCGAAGCACTGAGAAATATGATCCTTCACGCATCTTGATTAAATATTTCACTGGTGCAAGGAAGAGCGAATACACTATGTTTGATGATGACCGCACAAGCACACGCACTATCGAAGACAAGAAATATCAATTAACTAACTTCCTAGCTAGAGAAAATAGCGAATACATCACGATTTCGCTAGACTCAAAGGGCTTTGGATACCAAGGCATACCTAGCAGCAGAAACCTAACATTTGAAATTATCGCACTAGAAAAAGCCCCTGCAAAAGTGGCTTTGGGCGGCAAAGTGTTTGAAGCTGTAGATTCAAAAGATAAGTTAGCTGACGGTACTTACTATTACGATGCGACAAACCAAACGCTATGGGCTAAGTTCGTTTGGGGTTATAGTCCACGCACTCTGACTGTGACAAAATAAACTATATTCAAATAGATAAACAAAGAAGGAACTGCAACAAACACAGTTCCTTCTTTTTTTATCCACGTATTTATTGCCATAAGGAATCATCCCTTTCCAGCAGCTCTCACCGATTCAGTTCCGCTAGCGTTATTCAAGCGCTTTTGTCCTCCGTTATGCTTACGTCCCCATTTAATATCCCACGAAACAGTTAACGTAACCATGCGTTCAGCAGCATTATAATGAGTAGTACGCTTATAACCAGCGTATTGATTACGGTTTTCAGAATCACGCTTATAATCATTAGTGAATGGACTCAATGCAATAACGCCAAAATTGAAATTCTTATATCTGTGAGTTAAACCTATCATGTGCATTCGCTCTCCGCCGCTCAACGATTCTCCCCAAAAAGAATTGCGTGAGGTTTGCAACCCTAGCACAAGATTCCAATTCCAATGAGAAATCTCCATTTGACCATTGAAATACCAGTTATTATAAGTGTGAGAATAGTCATTTCCATGCATGATATAGCGACGGAAACCAGTATTCAGCGACAGCGATACCCAATTTTTGATATTGTTCAAACGCATTGTCATTTCAGTGCGTAAAATATGAGCGTTTTTATGGTTGGCATAACTGCTGACGATATTATCATTGCCCCAATATTTATATTCCATAATAGGATTGTGAGCATAACGGTAATCACCCGACAAGCTGTAATATAACATGCCTTTCATGTATTCATACCGCAAAACCGTATTATAGGTAGTATACGTCTTCAATCCTGAGTTTCCCACACTAACTTGGTTGTTGTCGATATTTTGCTCAACACTTGTCAATTGAGATATACTTGGGGTATTGCCATAGCTGTTGAAACTCAAACGGAGCGTGTTACGGTCGTTCACCTTATAGCGCAAGCTCAATTTAGGACGATACACCCAATTTGACGTTTTCCTCTCCCCTACTGCATTGTTATGATAATAAGAAGCACCCAAACCCACGGTCATGTCAAGTTTATTACTAAGACGTTGCCACAATTCAGCAAACATATAAGTATTACTCTTACGCAGACGGCTAATCAAATCATATTCCAGATAATCACTCTTGCTCCATGATTGGGAATGATTAACACCAGCCGTGAAACGATGATTTTTTCCAATTTTCTCATACACAGCCTCACCCACTAGGCTATAAGATCTGCTGTCGATGCGTGTAGCAATATCACTGGATAGTGCATCGCTAATCACACCATCTAATATTGGTGACTCCGTATAAAAACGCTCTGTATTGGTCTTTTTATAATTGCCTACCACATTAAGCATCAGCAATTGCCCCTCACCTAGATTACGTTGATAATACAAGTCTAGACCCGGATATACGCTCTTTGCGGCATTCAAATCATGCATTTTAAACTTAGTTTGAGTATCTTGATTCTCTAAGACACCTATATAATCTTCATGGCTAAGATTTTCATAACCAAGGTTTAAAGACGCATAAAACATCTGCTTATCAGTGTCGTTATAGCTGTAGCTAAAAGAGTTCCATAGTTCGTACATTTCAGCATCAGCAGGCTCTCCTGTTTCAATACGCAGAAATTTCGAACCGTCTTTACGTGTATAAAATTCAGTATTGTCACGCCATTGTCCCAAATCCCATTGAGCCCCTGCATTGGTGTTGAATGAGAACTCCGATTTTTTATTATTCAGTTTCAAATAGCCATTATGCCTTTGCCATCCCTTATTAACACTCGGCATAAGTCTAAGCCCTGCTCTACCGCCCGATGTTGGATTCTTAATAATGTAATCAATAACTACCTCAGCATCGCCAAACCTCAACGATGGATTATCGTGAAACTCCACACGCATCACATTCTCAGGATTTATCGAAGCTAGTTCTTTCACATCGACCGATCGCCCATTCACACGCAGGCTGATCTTACCGTCTGATATTAGTTTTATAGTTTGGTCTACTGGATTCACCAAAACGCCAGGAAGGTTAAGTTTTGAAACCAAATCTATACCGTTAGACGACGATTTTATCTGCTGAGCCGAAGGTATCATCAATTTGCGATCAGCCTTGTTTATTATAGGGGCGGCTTTCACCACCAATTCATTCAATTGAACATCTTGTTGCAACGTATCAACTGGAGTATTAGCGCTCACGCCAGTCACTACAGAAAGGCATAGAGCTATTATAAGCATCTTTTTCATTTTAAGAAATTATTTGTTTCACAATATGGATTCTTTATCACCCCGCGGCTGGTTTTAAGCATCCATTTACGCATTAGACGTAAGTTGTCGTCAAAACGGTTGCACTCTGTCTCATTTTTTCTTGACAATCTAATGCTGTACAAAGGTAGGTACACATAGATTTGAAGGAAACACCCAAATGGGTATTAATAACCATTTCACTTACTTTCACCCATTTGGGTAATCACCAACATTCATACAAAACAGAGCTTTTTTATCTAAACTTATTATGACTATTGAGATTTTTATTTAATTTTACAACAGATTTTCAAAACATTACATAGCAATTTTATGCTAAGCTTACCCATTGTATATGAATACACAAAAAATTAACAATAACTAAACCTTTACACAATGAAAAAAATTACACTTTTTCTGCTATCTGCCGTCCTAGCTTTAACAGCATCGGCTTCAGCAAAATGGACTCTGCAAGGAAATTCCTATACGGTAGACACCTTGTTCCATGCCAATATTGGTCCGGGCACTTCACAAACTTCATTATTAGTTACTGGCGCTTACAAATTGAGAGTATTCTACACTACGACCGATTTGACCAATCCATACGTAGAGATGCGTAGCATTAAGGCTGGGAACAAACTAGCTGCCGTAGCCACTGTTACCTCAATGGCAAAGTCGAAAGATAAAGAGGGGGCTAGATATTTTGCTGGCGTAAATGCCGACTTTTTCGGCAACTCGCAACCAATAGGCACAACCGTAGTAGATAGAGAAGTATACTATACTATAGACAATGGTTGGAATCAATGGGCTATTGATGCCAATAATGTTCCTTTCATTGGTACTATTACCCTTAGCGGGAAAGTAACCAAAGACGATGTGTCAAATCCTATAACCGCTTTTAACGTAGGACGTGGCGAGAATCACATGATTATCTATACTCCTAAATTCGGCAGCAACACTAAAACCAACCAATACGGAACAGAAGCAATCTTAACCCCTGTTGATAAGCCGTTACTGGTAGGAGAAACCGTTAAAATGAAAGTGACAGGAACACCGTCTTCTACAGGCTCTTTAGCAATACCTGCAGGCTCATACGTGCTTTCCGGTCACGGCACATCACGAGAGTTTGTTGCAGCTCTTGCCGATGGCGATGAAATCGAAGTCACCGTGAACTTCAAGAAAGAGGACGGAACTGAATTTGCACCGACACAAGTTTCTGGCGGTCTGCCAATCATCCTATCGGACGGAAAAGTTACCGATACACAAGGAGCTATCGACCATTTGACTGCTTTGAATCCTCGCACAGCGATAGGACAAGACGCTACTAAGACTAAACTTGTGATGCTTGTTGTAGACGGTCGTTCTACCATATCACAAGGTTGCGTTTCTAGAGTTTTGGCTGATATAATGCGTGAAGTGGGATGTACCGAAGCCCTAAACTTCGACGGTGGCGGTTCTTCAATACTATATACTAGAGATTTAGGTACACGCAATGTGCCTAGCGAAGGAACAGAGCGTGCTGTTACAAATGCTGTTTTCGCAGTAGCAACATCACCTACAGACAACAACATCGCTTCTATCGAGTTTGCAATGGCTTCCAAGGATCTACCTCAACACAGCTACTTCAAGCCTACAATCTTCGGATTCAACAAGTACGGTTCACTTGTATCAACAGATTTGAAAGGTTTCACCCTTTCATGCGACGAAGAGCTAGGTACAGTATCGGAAGACGGAACAACATTGTTAATTAGCGGAACAGGATGCCATAATCTAACGGCAAAATATGGCGACTTAACAGTAACAGTTCCGATATCGGTAACAACATCTACAAATTGCCGATATAAAAGTGTTACAACCGACTCTTTTAACGACTATAAAGTTGACTTATACGCAAATTACGGTGACCAAGAATTATCTCTTAACAACAAAGCCTTCACTTGGTCGAGCGATGACACATCAATAGCAACCGTAAACGAAGACGGTATAATACATGGAGTGAAAAACGGGAAAACAACCATACACGGGTCTTTTGAAGGAACAACCTATGATATTGAAGTAAACGTTGAAATTCCGACTTCAAGATACCAAGCTATTGACCCGAACCTTGATCCAAACTCTTGGACATTCTCTACATCTTCTATGGAAAACGCTAGTTTCAATAGTTTCGGTGACTCTGGTATGGCGTTTGACTATACAGCAACTAGTTCTAGGCGATTATATTTCGATTTAGCTAAAGACATCAAGCTATGGAGTATGCCCGATTCTATCTTATTTGAAGTAAACACTAAAGATGAAACTTTAAACACTATCTACATCAATTTGACTAACAAAAATAACGAAGTATACGAATATAAATATACCGTTCCTAACACAACAGCAAATGCTACAAACAAGCTGCTTGTTCCCATGAACGACATTTTTGATAAAACAAACGCTTCGCTATACCCTATCACATTCAATAGCATGCGAATATTGATGCTTGACCAACCTAACACCACACATAGGTTGGAAATTGCAAAATTTGCGACTGTTTATTCTGCCATTCCTGCCGATGCTAGCGGTATCAGCGAGGTTACAGCAAATGAAACTAACGAAGCATTGATACTTTCACCGAATCCTGTAGAATCAGGTGAAAGCGTTTCTTTGAACGTCGACAGCCCGGTTGACTTTGTGATCTCCGGCATCAACGGTTCTACCGTAGCCAAGGGCAACGGAAGCACAATCGAGACAAGCGGAATGAAGTCTGGTGTATATATCGTGACAATAATAAAGAACAGTAATGCAATTGCAGGCAAATTGGTAATCAAATAACGATGATTGCAACCCTTTATATGCAAAAGAAGCTAGAGCATCCCTCTAGCTTCTTTATTTTTAGGAAAAGTTTTAAACAGTTTCTTAAAACATTTCACAAAATAAAAATTGGGATTGTGAGTAAATATCCATATATTTGCTAATTATAAATCGTATACGTAATTTACGTGCCTTTCTCAGGCACACACATACAAAAGTAGATATATGAAAAGAAAACTTCAGATTTTGAAAAACGATCCTTGGCTAGAACCTTTCCGCACAGCCATTGAGGGTCGCCATGAAGACGCATTGCGTAAAGAGCAAGAACTAACCGGCGGCAATAGCTCTTTAAGCGATTTCGCCAATGGTCACCACTTCTTCGGTCTACACCGTGACAATAACGGCTGGATTTTCCGTGAATGGGCACCTAACGCAACAAAAATTTATCTCATAGGAACATTTAACGGCTGGAACGAACACGAAGACTATAGCTTAAACCGACTAGACAACGGGATATGGGAAATCGTGCTGCCTCTAGACGCAATACGACATGGTGATATATATAAATTGCACGTTTACTGGGAAGGCGGGGATGGAGAACGCATACCATCATACGCAACACGTGTAGTACAAGATGAAAAGTCTTATATATTCTCAGCTCAAGTGTGGTCGCCTGAAACTCCATATCAATTTACCGATAACAGTTTCAAGCCAAACACTGCTCCACTCCTAATATACGAATGTCATATAGGAATGGGACAGAACAAGGAAGAAGTAGGCACATACAACGAATTTCGTGAAAATGTGCTGCCTCGCATAAAAGCCGACGGATATAACGCCATTCAGATTATGGCAATACAAGAACACCCCTATTACGGTTCTTTCGGCTACCACGTATCCAGTTTCTTTGCCGCATCCAGCAGGTTCGGTACACCCGATGAACTGAAACAGCTTATCGACACCGCACATAGTATGGGTATCAGCGTGATTATGGATATAGTCCACTCGCATGCGGTAAAGAACGAAGTTGAAGGACTCGGACGTTTCGATGGAAGCCACAACCAATATTTCTATGGTGACGACCGCCGAGAGCATCCGGCTTGGGACTCGTTATGCTTCGACTATGGTAAAAATGAAGTACTGCATTTCCTATTGTCAAATTGTAAATTCTGGCTCGAAGAATACCATTTCGACGGTTTCCGATTCGACGGTGTGACCTCTATGCTATACTATAACCACGGTCTAGGTCAGGCATTTGGCGGATATGAAGATTATTTCAACGGAGGTCAAGACACCAACGCTATAACTTATCTCACACTCGCCAATAAGCTGATTCACCAAATAAACCCATCAGCAATAACCATAGCAGAGGAAATGAGCGGTATGCCTGGGCTTGCCACTAAGTTTGAATGGGGCGGAATGGGATTTGATTACCGAATGGCTATGGGAATCCCTGACTATTGGATTAAGACTATTAAAGAGAAAAAAGACGAGGATTGGCATCCAACTTCTATATTTTGGGAATTAACCAACCGCCGTGCCGACGAAAAGACAATCAGTTATGCTGAAAGTCATGACCAAGCACTTGTGGGCGACAAGACATTAATATTCCTTCTTATCGATAGTGATATGTATTGGCACATGATGAGCGACGACAACAATATGAATGTCGACCGTGGTATCTCCTTGCACAAGATGATAAGACTTGTCACATGTTCTACTATCAACGGAGGTTATCTCAACTTTATGGGTAACGAGTTCGGTCATCCAGAGTGGATAGACTTTCCACGCGAAGGCAACGGCTGGTCTTATAAATATGCCCGCCGCCAATGGGACTTGGTTGACCGAGAAGACCTAAAATACCGCTTCCTTAACGCATTCGACAACTCGATGATTAAACTAATAGGCGGCAAACGTAATTTCCAAAATTTGCCGGTCGAGAAGTTATGGGAGAAGGACGATGACCAAGTATTGGCTTTCAAGCGTGGCGATTTAGTTTTCGTCTTCAACTTTAATCCTATGAAGTCGTTCACCGATTATGGCATACTAGCTCCTGAAGGCGAATACTCTGGCGTAATGAATTCAGACTCTCCTGAATTTGGTGGACACGGAAATATCAACGACGATGTAAAGCATTTCACACAACATGACGAGCTATACAGCAAATACGGAGTCAGCTGGTTGAAATTATACTTGCCAGCAAGAACAGCCCAAGTGCTTCGCTTGAAAAAAAGCCGTAAGCCGGCAAAGCCTAAAAAAGAAACATCAAAGAAAACAAAAACTAGCGTAAAGAAGAAATAACGGAACCATCAATTCCTGTTATATTCAAAAATAAGATAGGCTACCTAATTCGTTAAGTAGCCTATCTGTTTTATTTGCAAATCACATTTGGGGAACATATTCCCCAAATGTTCTTACAATATTACCTTTGTCACCTTGTTTCCTTGCTTCTTTATAAATAATCCACTAGCAGGATTAGCAACCTTTACACCTTGCAAATTGTAATATTCCACCGGGGCATAATTATCGACTTCAATATTATCAACCGGCGTATACAATTCGGTATGTTTAAACTTGTAGTAAGCGGCGCCTTGATAAGGAACAATAACCCAAACGTTCAAGTTCTCCTCATCTACATCTGTACAAAGTGTTGTACGGAATGACGTATTACGAGTACCACCCAATCCACTTGATGGATATGTAGATATTGCTGATGCAGCACTAAGACCATCAGTTATATCCATAAGCACAAATGCACCATCGGCAAGAGTTGTGCTACCACCCGCAAGATTCAAGTAAGTTGTTGCTACAGCATATTTTCTAGTACCCAGTTCTATCAGTTCAAGGTCAGTTCCTTGAGAGTTTCCTACAACATCACTGCTCAAAGTACCCAAGTAATAACCATCAGATGTGAAATGAGTTGGAAGATAATCTTTAGTGGTTACCCAGAATGAGCCATCTTCTTCTACGGTAACATGCGAAACTGCAGTGTTTGAAGATATGTTATATTCCGTTTCAGTCGTTCCATCGGTAGATTTCTTCTTTAACACTACTGAAGCTGCTTCAGTTGAGCATACTCCGTTCTTTATAGAATAACTGAATACAGTGCTGTTGTATACAAACCATATTATACCATCATCCATAGTTCCCGTAGCAGTCATAGCATCACCTATGCGGAATTCCGAATTGAAAGGAGCTGTTCTCAACAATTCAACAGGCTCTGAATCATCGCTATCCCACCTATACACTATAAATTGACTTGTCGAACCGGCAGCAACAAGATTACAAGCAATAATGCTCTCACCCAATCTTTCGATCGCGCTTATATAATGAGTTCCTTCTGTACAAGTTTCTGTGTTTAATTCGCCCTTATAAGCTCCGGTATAAGCATCTACGATATAAATCTTATTGTCTGTAATATCCGTGCGATGAACCACATATAATTTACCATCCTTAAATGCCATATCATTTGTTCCAACAGAAGATAGCGTTACCCAATCTCCATTATTTCCAGTAACTTCGGAATAATTCCAAACCTCGGTAAGAGCTGTCACATTATCATCATCAACTGATTTATATTCTACAGCACTACCACTCACCGCCACAGTACTTACAATTTCTTCTCCATTGCTATCTATTGAAGTAATGGTGATTGTACCGTCATGCACACCCTCTGAAGTTGGCTTGAATATAACCCTGATTGTTCCGCTTAACGACAAATCGGTACTATTCCAAGCAGTGTTGTTTATGACGCTGAACACATCCGAGTCAGATTCTACCGTACATGCACTATGTAAGCTACTACCTGTAACATCAATATCTTTATATGCAGTTGAACCTGTATAACATTCATCAAACAACACCGATGCCGACTCTGCAGCAAGCGTTGACGTGGTTTCCTCAGTGCCTGGGACTGTGTGTTGGAATGTATAGTAAGTTACTCCTTGGAATGGAACAGATAACCATACATTGACATGGGTTGATGTAACTTCATAACTTAATGAATTACGGAAACTTGTGTTACGAGTATTTCCTAAACCTTCTGCCGGATACGTTCCTATAGCCGTAGCCGATGATATTCCATTTGTCACGTCTAGCAACATAAACGTACCCTCAGACAAACCTTTTGACCCTGCCGTAATATTTAAATATTTCGTAGCCAAAGCATATTTTTTACTACCTAACGTAAAGAATTTCATATCTGTACCTTGCTTCTCATCAAGTACGCTAGATGACATTTCTTCAATATAAGCACCCGTAGCGCTGAAGTGAGTAGAAATATATTCTTTAGCAGAAACCCAGAATGACCCATCAGACTCAACTGTGATATTCACCGCAGCCGTTCCAGATGCTATCAAATATTCTGAGCCGTCAGACTTAGTCAAAGCGATTGTTGTAGGAGTGGTTGAAGCAATCGCACCATTTGTTACAGTATAATAATACACATTGCTGCCATAAGCGAACCAAATCTTACCGTTTGTTTCATCACCGCTCACCGACATAGCATCACCTACACGAGCATCAGCAGGACGAGCCGCCTCCAAAATCTTAACTGGCTCGCTATCATCGCTAGTCCACTTATATATTATAAAATTAACATCATCTGAACCTGTTAGGTTAGTAGCTATGATACTACTTCCTAGGGTTTCAATAGAGCTTAGGTCGTAAGTTCCGGCAGTGCAAGTTGTAGTAGGCAATTCACCTGTTTTTTGTCCTGTATAAGCATCAACTATATAAATATTATGGTCGGTACTGCCTGTACCTCGGCACACAGCATAAAGTTTGCCGTTTTTAACAGTAATATCCTCTACACTTTGTGAGCCACCAGTGAACCAATCAACCGTATTGGTTGAATTTTCAGAATAGTTCCATTTTTGGCTCAACGAGCTTATCACGTCGGTGGTAGAACCCGAACCTGTATCGGCAGCACCTGTCAACGTTGCTGTAAATTTTATTTCTTTACGATAACTAGAAGTGCTTTGCACAGCTATATATCCGCTATAAGTTCCTGCACCTAACACAAAATCGGTATTCAATGTGACACGCAATGTTCCGCCAGTCCTAGCATTCCATCCCGAAAGTGCGGCTACCTTAACAGCCGAGCTGTTAGGGTTATAAACGATGTCGGATGTAAGGTTTTCTCCTGTAACCGTAATATCAACATAAGGAGCATCGGCTGAACCACATTCACCTGAAAGTTCAATGCTTTCCTTGTTAACTGATATTGCCGGTACTGCTTTTGTAGGAGGCATTGCGCTAACGCTCCAATAATATGTGCCTATGTTACCTTGACCGTTGTTATATCCCACCCAGTCATAAGTAGAGTGTTGTCCGTCACCATCAGGCCAAGACGAGTCATTATAGTCACCGTATGGGTCATGACATACAAATGAGCCGGTCTGTTCGGTAAAACCTGTTGCCGTGCGGTATTTGCAGTTAGTAGCAAAACCTAGAATCACGTGACCGCTAGAACCTAAAGCAACACAAATCAAGTATGGGCGACCAGCAGCAGCCTCGGTGTTGAACGTACTCCATGCGGTCGAAGAACTATAAGTTTTTGACGTAGAAGTACAACCGTTAAGTTTCATGAAGTCTTCTATATGATATTGAGGAGAATTGGTGTTCCACATATATCCATAAGCACCGCTGATTGTAGCACAATACTTATACTTCGTCAGATTGAAAGTATATGTGCCAGCTTGATTGGTAAACGTGTTACCAATGTGATGTGCATAATATTTTGTTGTTCCATCGTAACGTGATGTAGTTGCAACAGGGTCTAGAAGACCAAAATAGCCCAAATACATACATGCCGATGTTGGTGCGCACGATACATATCCCCAACGTGTACATCCGCTTATCGAAGGTGAATCATAAATTTGGCTAAGGTAAGGAATATCAAGACCGCCTATCTTTTGTTGCATAGCTTTGGTTCTTGCCTCTTGCGACGGTTTTAATCTTCTGGGATTGTCGCATATATCGCCTAAACGTTTTCCGAACAAGTCGTCTTCACCTATTGAGAAAAGCGTAGTTTCTTCAGTTTGAGCGTTCGACAATATCCTTACTCCTGTTGAAAATAGTTTACGCATAGCAAGACCACGCTTCTTACCTGTAGCGTAAGGTATCACCAACTTATTATCGGTGGTTATGATAGCATCGGTAGGCATGTTGCCTGAAGATGCCACCAAAGTAACCGCATTTGTTCCATCAAATCCTATTTTCTTAATGCTGCTGCCTGTGACACGCATCTCATCAGCACCGTCAACCGTAGTGTAAACCAATTCCGTTGAATTGTTAGCCCATGTAGCCGAAACTCCTCTACCCAACGAATAAATCTTTCTACTGGCTCTATCAACTACCGAGATTGTTCCGTTTGAAGCATGAACAGCTATCTTGCTGCCGTCGGGCGACCAAACACCGTTGTAACCACCGTCAACAGCTACCTGCTCTATTACACCAGAAGTCAAGTCAATAACGAACATACGTCCGTCGATATTGCTATAAGCCACTTTACTACCGTCTGGAGAGATGTTGGCGATATTGGTATAAAAACCTAAGTCATAGGTCTTGCGGTTTTCTCCTTTACGTATTATCAACTTATCGCCAATCGTATAAGCCATAGTTCCGTCATTGCTGAACGACACCTGACCACACTGGTGGCAATAATTTTCCAAAAGCGTAATCTCACCTGTTTCCACATTTAGGATTGCTGGAGCTTGAAGGTCGTCATCATTGATGCTCTTAAAGCCTATCAACGACTTGTCTTTGCTCATTTGCGTGTATATACCGCAACCACGCCCTGACAAAAGCGTAGTCAACTGATTGTCTTTAAGCAAATAGATCTCAGAATAACGGTTGTTAGACACAACAATACCGTTTTTAGACTCCATAGGATTACGCAAGTAACCCATGTCGCCAATTTCATAAGTGTCAACTTGGCTAAAACCTGTTACCGAAACGCATAAAAGCGTTAGGCTAAACAGTTTTTTCAACCAAGATGTTGTTAAGGTAGTCGTTAGTTTCATTGTTAATTAATTTTATATATTGGTAATATTTAAATTTCAAAACATTATGGTATTATAATAAAAAAATGTCATCTAATTTTCGATGCTTCTTAGTGTACTTTATAAAAGGTGTAAATACATATCTGCCTTTCTTCCTAGTAGCTTTTGTATATTCTATCGCACGTTGCGGACAATGGTGAATACAAGCTAGGCACATCGCACAATTACCATGCCAACTAGGCACGCCGTCATTCATCTTCACATTCTTCATCGGACAGCTATTAACGCATATTCCGCAACGTATACACTTATCAGTGTTAACCACAAATTTACTATCGCTCATGCAGTTACGCCTGAACCAAGGGTTTATCACATGCGATTTCACCCATGCCCAATGTCCCTTGTATACCGAAATTTCCTCTTTCCGCTTCTTCACATGGCTGGCAATACATTTCACACGACCTATTGCGTTACGTTTCTTACGCCTCTCGGTCGCATCGTCATCCACATCAAATCCTGGCAATAATATATAATTATTGGGCATCACTACTGTATAAGCGGCATTTAATCTTATGTCGCCTAACACTTTTTTCCATATATCGACCAACAAACCTACATCATCGCCGCAAGTAGCCACCATATAGCAATAAGTGTCCTTAGCATAACCTTTAAGGTCGAGCCTTTTCACAAACTCTTCCATCACTGGAGGCGGTCCCCATGAATAAGTGGGGAAAACAAAGCCTAAAGCCTCGCCAACCTCCAAATTATACGAAAATTGACCGCTAGCAAACGATTCAGAGATAGGAACAACCCTATCTTTTAGGCACGCTCCCATTAATTCGGCAGCCCAGCGGCTGTTTCCTGTTCCTGAAAAGTAAAAAATCATATATTAAAGCCTTTTTTATTTCATTTGATTGTAATTAGCGTCGCACCGAATCCGTACTCTCTAAAACTAGCATCTTGGGCTTCACAACGTGGATATTTACGTTTCAACTCATCTAGTATCGACTTTCGCAACACGCCCTCGCCTTTACCGTGAATAAACACTATCTTCGCACCCTTTCGATTGCTGTTCTCATTCATCACTCGGCGGAACTCGTCAAGCTGAACATCAAGCATATCCTTATTAGACAGACCTGCAGTTGTGTCCAACAACTCGTTTATGTGCAAGTCGCATTCTATTATTTCACCTTTTTTCGCTTTCTCATGCTTCTGCACCGGTTGGTGTTTTGGTTTATTGTCATTGTAGCGTTTTTCTTTCATGGCACGTTCCAAATCGCCGCTGTCCACCGTCACCATTTTCACTGGTCGGTCGTTCTTTACAATGTCAAGAGCTATCACAGGAGTATCGAAATAATCATTGTCATGAAAGCAATGCAACTTGTAAAATTTTGTGGTGTCTAGCCTATGCTCTACCAATGCTGGATTTTTCAACTTGAACCCCTTACCTTCCTTAAATGCCACATATTGAATTGCAACACGATCCATTTGAGATAGCAGACTATGGTCAAATTCTTCGATATGCACCTGAATATTAGGCTCGACGATGCTATGATAACGTGTAATCCAATCAGCATCGGAGTCACTGCGGGTCATGTACGAGAAATACAGATAATAATTGCTGTCATTCACCAAGTAAGCATCATACGAAGTCGTATTAAGATGCTTTATTTCTCGTGGCTCGTAAGCAAGCACCACATTCAGCGTATCACCGTCTTCAGTTTCCTCTATAGCTTCCGGTTTAGGCGTTTCTATCTTCACTTCCTTAGAAGGTACTGGAATCACCGGCTTGTCGTAAGCCGTAGGTTTAGGCTTGGCTGCCTCTACCACTATGCACTCACGCAACAAGACCGGTTGTTCAAACCCGTCCTCGTCTTCAACATAAGCCATGTTTCCCACAATCTTCGTTACACGTCCTCCTCCCGTCTGGTTTAAGAACCGTACTATATCATTCACTTGTGCCATTTTCCTATAATTTTATCAAAACCATTAAATGGTAACTTCCCCGCAAAGCGAGTATTCAAGATATTTCTTCACATTCTCGGCTGGCAAACCCATACCGAAAAGATACATCATCTTCGTGATTGCGGCTTCCGATGTTATATCATGCCCGCTCACAACGCCTGCCCGTGTCAAGCAGTCGCCTGTCACATATCGTGTACTATGGATTCCACCGTTCACACATTGCGTCACGTTCAATATCACTATACCCCGCTGCACAGCCGCATTTATGGCATCGGTAAACCATTTATCGGTAGGAGCGTTTCCAGCACCATAGGTTTTAAATACTATGCCTTTTATGTCGGGCGTGTTCAACACATGCTCTAGGATTTTCTCGCTCATGCCCGGGTACAAATCCACAAACATCACATTCGTGTCCATGTTGTAACGCACCTTCAGCGGTCGTCTTGATGGCACACGGTACAACGATTCCTCATTGAAGTGTATGCCTAGTCCAATCTTTGCCAATGGCGGATAGTTATTGCTTTTGAAAGCGTTGAAATTGTCGGCGCTCATCTTTGTGCTTCGGTTGCCTCTCCACAAATAATTTTCAAACAAAATGGCAACCTCTTGCACCATAGGTTCACCTTGAGCGTCACGTGCCGCGGCTATCTGCAACGACGTGATAAGATTCTCTTCTCCATCGGTACGCACTTCGCCTATAGGTAATTGTGAACCTGTTATTATCACAGGCTTATGCAAGTTCTCCAGCATAAAGCTAAGAGCCGAAGCCGTAAACGCCATAGTGTCAGTGCCATGTAGCACCACAAATCCATCGTAGGCATCATAGTTCTCCTCAATGGCAATGGCAATATCTCTCCAGTGCGAAGGCGACATGTTTGAACTGTCTATCGGAGGATTAAACTGGATATTGTTTATCACGTAATCCAGTTTCTTTATCTTAGGCACATTATCTATCAGATGCGTGAAGTCAAACGGCTGCAACGCTCCAGTTACACTATCTTCAATCATTCCGATAGTTCCGCCAGTATAGATAATCAATATTTTAGGACGTTCTGTGTCGTTAAGCGAAATTGCCATAGCCTTAAAACGAGTTTTTTATTTCCAACTTACAAAGTTAGTAACAAAAACAAAAAAATATCTAGCTATCGCCTAAAATTGTTTTATCCTAAATTGTATTACACTTCTAGGCAGATTAAGAAGCTAGCTGTTTAAAGTTTTATTATCAAATTAGACCTTGCATCACAAGAACAACGCTTCTTCATGGAAGTTGATCTTCTGATAAATTGTTAAATTAAGCTAAAGCAGATGCACGATATTGTAATTTACCGATAAAATTCATATATTGTAGCAGTGTAATATTAATCAACAATTTTAAATCGAAATAGCTATGAAAGAGATTAATGGCGTTATCAGAGAGGATGGGGATATTGTGTGGTGTACGGTTGACGGTGTGCTGACACGTAATGAATATCGTGACGGTAAATGGTATAGGATAACCCCGACCGTTGTTGGATAAATATAAAGTTTGGAAAATATTAATAACTTTAAACCAATATAGCTATGAATAAGGATGAAATAATAACAGGGCTTTTTGTTTTGATTCTATCGTTATTACCATTTAAGGTTTCTGCACAGTCGACCTTTTGGGGCGATACCATAAGTGATGGTAGCGGAGTCGCAACTTATGCGTTGAAGTATGAGGTGATTTCAGATAGTACTGTAAAAGTTATGGATATAACAGAAGATTTTTTGAAGTTGGAAAATGTGGTTGTTCCCGAAGCTGTAAACTGGAATGGTAAAAGTATGGCAGTTACAGAAATAGGAAATAACGCATTCAGCTCGCATTATAAGAACACTCTAAAAATAGAAAGGATAACGATGCCCAAAACAGTTACAACAATTAGGGAGAACGCGTTCAAGCATGCTTACTTTCTTTACAAAGAAGGTTATATATCTACTCTAGATGGCAAAGTTACTTATGATGTGGGAATTAACGATATGGAGGTGAGTGATATAGATGCTTGGTGTCATGTTAAATTGGATGGTGTGTATTCGCATCCGTTGAATCATGCACACGAGACTTGTCATCTTGTGGGGGTGATGCTGGAAGAAAATATGAATTGTTTAGTTCATTGTAATGGTGAAAATCACAACTTTTATTTAAATGGCGAATTGGTTGAGGATGTTACTTTGCCGGAAGATCTTGACCATGTGAAGAATTATACATTTATGAATTGTGATGAAATAAAAAGCATTACTAGTAAAAAGCCTATAAAATTGTTGGTCGCTTGGCATTTGGCGGTTGCTTAAAATTGGCTAATATTGACCTTGATTCCACATTGGATTCTATTGCTGAATATGCTTTTGAAGAGTGCAGAAGCTTGAGGTTGCCATCAGTTCCAGTGTTGCGTATAAATAGTAGTGTAGGAGACAGAGCCTTTCTTCATTGTAAATCGTTAGAATTATCAGAATTACATTTGAATGGGTATGTTGGCTATTACGCTTTTGGTGATTGCAAGTATATATCAAAAGTGGTTATCGGGAAAGATGCGGTAGTGATGCAGGGCGCATTTGTAGGCACGAAAATAGATGAATTTTTTATATATTGTGCAGAACCTCCAAGCTCACCGCTTTTCTTTGATTACTATACAGCATCAAATGTAGGCGTTGTGTATGTTCCTGATGCTTATCTGCAGGTGTATAAAGGGCTTAATATGCAAAAAGTAGGCTGAAACCTTTGTAAGTTATTGATAATGATTA
>CAZSHA010000009.1:0-49934 GCA_964606575.1 uncultured Muribaculaceae bacterium
CGTCATCGAGGTGCAGCTAGGAGAAGACACGTATGAAGGCGTTTTCAATATTTAACACCTATTTCTATACTCGTAAACGATTTTTTAACAATTCATTAAATATAAAACTAATATTATAAACAATACCATTATTTATGAAAAAAAATTTTTTCACAGTTGCCTTATTAGGCATAGCGACATTAACAGGGTTGCTAGTAGCATGCTCCGAATCATCGAGTTTTGAAAACACACAATTGCTTGCTAGCGATAGTGAAATGGTGAAACTTGCAAAAAGGATTGTTATGGAAAGCGGAAATGTGTCTTTCCCTACCAATCAAAAGACTGACGGCAATGCATCTAGAAGCGTGGCAGCATACGACACTGATGCTACCCCTCTATGGGATATGGCTCAAGAATGCAAAGAGGGGGATAAAACAGTACTTATCGTTCCACTTCAAGGAGAGGAAATACGTTCTCACTCCGCTTTTAGCAAAAACGATGTGTTGCAACATCAATATGCTAAAGCTTCGTCATTCTTGATTACCGTAAGCGAAGGAGAAAAGGCTTATTCTTATGTGAAAACATGCCTACCAGAAAGCTGTTATGCGACCGACAATGAAATAAATTTAACTGACATAATCATCGATCCTAAGCAAGAAGGCTTTACTGGTATAATTTTAAATTCAACGCTTGCAGGTGCTATCTATAACGGAAACAGATATGAAGCTGGCGTGCTCGAAAGCATTATCACCAAGCACAAAGAAAATTGCGAAAAGCATCACCATGATGAGAACTGCGACCATGATCATTCCGATTGTGACCATAAGCATGAGAACAATTTGGTTTATATTAATTTGTATGCGGCTTCCCAAACATTGTCTAGATCTACTTATACCGACGGCGAAGAGAAAAAAACAATTTGCGATTTTTGTGGAGGTGATTTAGATAGCAACGGATTTTGTACAAAGTGTTCTAGCTATTCAGGTGAGGACTTTTGTATAATATGCCTTGCACCTGCTGGAACTTGCAATTGCCCTAACTTGGATAAGCCGGTTGAAGATGTATGCCCATATTGTGGTCGTCTATATGAATACTGCACTTGCGAGAAAGAAGGCGGGGAGAACGCTGGGACTTCAGATTCAGGAACCGGCACTTCTACTCCTGCTGACACTTGCTCTAATTGCCACAAAGAACCATGTATTTGTTGCGATGCGTGCGGTGAAGTGAACTGCATCTGTGAAACTAATACATCACCTATTGTTTACGTTGAGCATGGCAATGATAAATTAATAGGCGAACCAATATGCGTAGAGTCCACCACATGTTGTGCTATGGCTGTGCTTGAGATGGCATATAGCATTAACGAAGGTTCCAGCATGACTCAACAATCGTTCTATGAATATTACACCGTGCTTTACGGCACATCGCCTGACGAAGGTACTATATTGGATCGCAATAGTAGTTTCATGACTAAATACTTCAGTACTTCAACAACTTCTAATATAACGAATACTGTGAATAATGGGGATGTTGTTATCATAAATAAAGGGCAACATTACGTGTTAGCTATAGGGGTGCAATACGATGGAGATTTAATATATGCCGATCCTGATAGCGGAAAGATCCTTGTTGCAAACGAGAACTATTTCTCCGGATGCGATAATATTGTAATTGTCGCTGCTGCTGACACAAAATCTATTAAAGAAAGTGAACTATGTTAAACTTTTTCACAATTAAGGTTAAATATGGTGTGCCATATTTGCGTTTTACCTTGATTATCAGTTACTTTATAAATTATATATGTCAAACTATTTAAACATTTGAGATTATGAAAGCAAGACTTTTCACATTTATTCTAGCATTGAGTTGCCTTGCTGCGTTCAGCGGCTCGGCTGGCGAGAGAGTTTCGGCTAGCAATACCGACATGCTCTCTAGTAAGCAAAAAGACAACATAGAGTATGCCAAAAAGTTGCTGTCGGCATATAGCAACGAGATAGCCTTGCCCCTAGAGATAAACGCCATGATAGGCGACACAGTGACATGCGAGCCTTATATGGCAGCCCCGCAGTGGGACAACGCCTATTTCGTGGACGATGAGCGTTATGAGTCTTCATTGGTTATTCCTTTGCAGGCAGCGACCCCCTACGGCATAGTGAAATCGGCACTGAACGTTCAGATTGACGGCAAGCTGCATTATCGCACCGTGAAAACAACGCTAAAAGGCGAGGCTGGCGATAACGGCACTCCTAGCACAATAATTTCGGTGTTGTCCAATGTGGACGGCTTCTTCTTGAACGCCAAGGTGAGCCAAGACGGCACCGTGGTTGAAGAAATCGCCGGGGTTGTAGGCGATGCCGGCGTGCTTGACGACCGATCAAAGAATCGTGTTATTGGACTGGGGCTTTCCCTTGATCACTATGAGAAGAAAATGGAACGAAAGATGGACTACATTCAAAGGATGAAAGAGATACATAATATTGATCGTTCTAACCTTTTCATACGCATCAGACAGAGAGGTTTTTAAAAATCAGAATCTTAACAATGCACTTGAACACCTCCCTAAAATTTAGGGAGGCTGTTTATCATTACCCTCAATTCAACCTAATGATTGCCTATATCCCGTCATCGAAATAACTTATGTTTAAAAATAATGTTGACAAGATTATTTCCTATGCTGTCATTGGATTCCTAACTATAATTCCTTTTTTTGAGCAGATCACAATAACCGCAGGAGGGAAAACTATAGCCATTTGCTTGATAGCAGCCTCCTCTCTCCTTATAGCCAGCCTTTTCAAAAAGAATATCTCGCTGTCGGTGTCACGCGCCGATGTGGCTATGGCACTATTAGCTGTTTTTGTGTTGCTGCGTAACGTGGCTGGGATAGGCATAACAACCAGCAACCGATACTTCTTTTTATTCTTGCTGATTCTATATCTTTTCGGCAGAATTTACAGCCATAGGCTTATAAAACCGCTGATTTATGGAATAATCTTGTCAGGCAGTGTTCAAGCCGTGATTGCTTGGTTGCAATTTTTTGAAATCATTGAATCCAACCATTCGTCATTCCTAGCTACTGGGTCTTTCCATAATCCCGCTCCGCTGGGCGGTTGGATGGATCTAAGCTCTATGTCGATTGTCTATTTAGCAATCAAGCAGATAAGAGCCCAACAATATTTGCGAACTATACGATTGATGCCATGCTTATTCCTTATAATAACAGTGCTGATTATAACCGATTCGAGAGCAGCACGCCTGAGCCTAGGCTCAGGCGTGTTGTGGCTGGCTCTGGATAGGGCTTTCAAAAAACGACTTTGGAAATGGATGTGTATAGTCATCGTAATCCTTGCGGCTATATATCCGCTTTACCAGCTTAAACCCAAGTCGGCTGACGGACGTGTGATGATATGGAAAACATGCTACAACTTAGCGAAAGAAAATCCTGTGACTGGTCAAGGCTGTGATGCCGTGAAACGCAACTACATGGACTTCCAAGCCGAATATTTGAGGTCGCAAGCGAGCTACAACGAGCAGATGCTTGCCTCCGACAACATATTTGCCTTTAACGAGGCTATAAATGTGCTATGCAGCTACGGAATTATAGGTTTGTGCCTTTTGGTCACCGCTTTGGTGATGTTCTTCCTAGAAATAGGCAAACGGCGATTTATGGGCTATATGATGCTATGCTATAATGTGTTCGCCATGTTTTCCTACCCATTCAGCATAATATCGCTGATGACAGTTTTCGTGTTACTGCTCGCCACAACCAAAGGCACGCTATTGAAAGTGAGGCTCAACAAGGCAAGCCGCACGGTTGGGATAGCCGCAACGTGCATTATCCTTATCATGTTCGCGCATAGCCGTCACTCTTACCTGAAAATGCTTGATGCAATGAAAGACTATTTTTGGGATGTTGAAAAAGTGGCTTATTTGAAAGAGAATTATCAACATTATGCCAATGAATCCACACTGGTGACGGAGTATGCCCGCACACTTTTTGAGAGCGGAAAATATGAGGAAGCCATACCAGTGTTTAAGCAATTGGCTAAACTTCGTCCTGTGTCTGACGTGTATATTGACTTGGGACAGTGCTACCAGCACTGCGGTCTGCCATTACTGGCGATAAGATGCTATGAGCATGCCGCCAATATGCTGCCAGCCTACGCCACTCCTCAATACCGGCTGTTCAAGCTATACCAATCGGTGGGCGACAAGGAGAGAACCGACGAGGCTGCATTTAAGCTATACTTTTTACCGAAGAAAAAATACTCACGCGCGGTAGAAAAGATGCGGGGCGAGGCTTTAGAGCATATCATAAACAACACCGATTATTTTGCCGATATGCATGATCATAGTGTGTGGCGAAGCAAGTTAAAAAACTACCGCTAAAAAATCACAGGAAACAATGAAACATGTTGTTGGAATTTTACTGATATTGCTGTTTGCGGGATGCGGCGGCACTACACAGTTGGAGAAGGCGTTGACCCTTGCAGGTGACAACCGCACGGAACTGGAACGTGTGATTGAGCATTATAAGAACGATGACGAAAAACTTGCCGCAACATGCTTCCTCATTGAGAACATGATTGACTCTTACGGCTCTAGTGGCAACGTCGTCACCGCCTGCCAGCCGTTCTACAAGCAATATGATTCGCTTATGCTCATCCATAGCTACGACTCGCTGTCGCACATCTTCGATTATGGCAAAATGAAGCTTTGGGACAAGCAAGTGGATAGCTTGTGGTATGAATACCAAAATAAAAACACGTTCATATTGCGTAATGATGATAGGTTTGACCTCCAGCACATCACAGCCGACTGGCTCATAGCCGAGATAGATATGGCTTTTGAGGCTTGGCAGAGCAACGCATATATGTGTGACTGCCCTTTTGACGACTTCTGCGAATACATTTTGCCGTATAGGCATAGGGATGGGCTGGCTCTGGATAATTCCCGCCAAGAGTTTTTCAAGAGGCATAAAGGCGATTTTTTCTCTAATAACGAACTGGCTTTAACTGATGAGGTGGACTCGCTTTTATATCTTTATAGGCACATTTCGCACTCAGGATTTGCAGGGACAAAAATTCCAGTGCTTACGGCTGGCTCTATGGAAAAGTTGCGGCACGGATTGTGCGGACAACGATGCTGGTTTAATTCCTTACTTCTATCCTCGCTAGGGCTTGCCGTGGCTACCGACTTTGTGCCGGCATGGGGAAACCGAAATAATTCCCACACATGGAATGTGCTGATTCATGGTGGCAAATCGTATGCCTTTGAGGCATTTTGGGACACCGACCGCTGGAAATACAAACGCATATACAACAACCTTTCACACGACACCATTTGGGGACGTTACCGCTTGCCCAAAGTATACAGGCACTCTTTCAAAAGATATGTTGAAGGTCCGGTAGCCGACAAGGATGTGCCTATCGACGACATTCCGCATTTTTTCAGGAACGTAAGGAAAAAGGATGTTTCGCATGAGTACTTCGACACCGAGGACGTGACCGTGAAACTAGAAAACATACCTGAAAGAGCTAAATACGCCTATTTATGCGTGCTGAACTATAACAGCTGGCAACCAGTACAATGGGGGCGTATAAAGCAGGGCGAAGCCACGTTCACAGCTA
Organism: uncultured Muribaculaceae bacterium; assembly: GCA_964606575.1. Classification (GTDB taxonomy): domain Bacteria; phylum Bacteroidota; class Bacteroidia; order Bacteroidales; family Muribaculaceae; genus RGIG4576. Next base: position 5,607 of record CAZSHA010000009.1, read on the forward strand.
TGGGTAAGGATGTTCTGTACATGCCAATGTATTGCCTAGGCGGAACAATGCGGCAAGCAGCCGACCCCTTTTGGCTAAGACAAGATGGCAGTATAGAAATATTAAAGCCTGAAGAAGATAAACATGTGGTAAAACTGCATCATTACGCAGGCGCCGTGACCTACGTGGACTATAAGCGTAAAACTCCGAAAATGGACGGTACAGTGCTTTTGGGCGGAATAAATCTAATTGATTGCAACGATACTATATGCGTTTTCCCTAAAAATGCGGAAATAAATAGCGTGTATATTACAGCAAATTGCCAATATGAGATTAGGTATTTAAAATTATGCTTGCCTAAAACAGAAATAGCATTAAACCGCCTAGAATTTTACAAATCGGGTGATAACGGCGATGAAAAATTACGGCAAGTGTCGATTGTAACCAATATACCTAACTCTGAGTGCGGTGAAACTGCCGATGCCATTATCGACCAATACACTTCTACCGGTTACTCGGCAAATATAGGTAAACATTATGTGGTTCTAGACCTAGGCGAAACCTGCCGCTTGTCGAAGGTGAGGTATTGCCCATATCAGATAGCGGGATTTGAAAAGGAACATAGCTATCGACTATGCCATTGGTCGGGAGGGAAATGGACAGCCATAGGCGAAAGCCGAAGCGGTGACGGCACTCTTACCTTCAACAATGTGCCGAAGAACAGCATATTGATAGTAATACCATCTAACAATACTGAGCGTATAGGTTCACGCCCCTTTGTGTACCGTGACGGTGAAATGATATGGCTATAATTATGGGCGGATTTGTCCTGTGCCGTCAATCAGATATTTGTATGTGGTGATTTCGGGCAGCCCCATAGGGCCACGAGCGTGGAGTTTCTGTGTGGATATACCTATTTCTGCTCCGAATCCGAATTGACCTCCATCGGTAAACGAAGTAGGCACATTAGTATAAACACAAGCCGCATCCACCTCTTTGCGGAAACGCTCCAATGCCGCAACGTCCTCTGCTATGATACTCTCGCTATGGCGTGATGAGTACTTGGCGATATGGCTTATCGCCTCGTTGATACCAGCCACCGTCTTAACGCTCATTTTATAATCCATGTATTCCATGCCCCAGTTCTCATCGGCAGCATGCTCGAGAGTAGCCGTATATTTTCCGCTCAACGCATTATAAGCCTTATCATCGGCATACACGGTAACATTGGCTTGAGCCACAAAAGCTAGCAATTCAGGCAAATCGCCTAAACGGCTCTCGTCAATCAACAAGCAGTCAAGAGCATTGCACACGCTCACACGGCGTGTCTTGGCATTGTTCACGATGGCACGTCCCTTCCCCAAATCACCTGTGGTGTGGAAATAGGCATGGCAGATTCCCGCGCCTGTTTCGATAACCGGCACACGGCTATTGTCACGCACGAAGTTTATCAATCCCTTTCCGCCACGAGGTATTATCAAGTCGACATATCCCACAGCATTGAGCAATTCTGCCGTAGCTTCATGCGATGGCGGGAACAACGTCGCTACCGCCTCGTTCACGCCCTCCTCACGAAGCACCTTGTGAATCACTTCCACGATAGCCTTATTGGAGCTGAACGCATCAGTGCCACCCTTCATTATCACAGCGCTACCGCTTTTCAAACATAGCGAGAACACATCAAAAGTAACATTCGGACGAGCCTCATATATAATGCCTATCACACCGAAAGGCACGCTCACTTTTGTGATACGCATCCCGTTAGGTTGAGTCCATTCGTCAAGCATCTTTCCCAGCGGTGAGGGCAACGACGACACCTTACGCATATCGTCAGCAATTCCCGCTATACGCTCGGCTGTCAGCAACAAGCGGTCATATTTAGGATTCGACTTATCCATGCGGGCAAGATCCTCGGCATTAGCCTTTAATATATTTTCGGTGTTAGCCACAGCCGCATCGGCTACACGGCACAATATTCGGTTTATTTTATCGGTAGGCAAGAGGTTCAACTGCCTTGAAGCCTCGCAAGCCTTCACTAATAAATCCTTTATTTCTTCGCTCATAATAGTTAGTGTTTCTTTTCTCTTAGCAAAAATACATCATTTCTCACACACTCCCACAAAATCCCAGTAAATAGTTAGGGGAACGAGATTTTTCCTCCAATTTTCTTCATTTTTATAATCTTTTTTATACTTTTACCATGTTAATTTTTACCAAAACTCAAAACCTATGAAATTTTTAAATTCACTTATGTTGCTAATGATGGCGACAATTTGTTCCATGAATTCCTATGCCGCCACATTCGTAGGCGACCGTAGCGATTTCAGAGATGAAACCATTTATTTTGTAATGACCACACGTTTCTACGATGGCGATCCGTCCAACAACACCCAATGTTGGGACAACCAGGAACGCAATGAAGGCGACCCTGCTTGGCGTGGCGACTTCAAAGGGCTTATCGAGAAACTTGACTACATCAAGGCTCTAGGATTTAGTGCCGTGTGGATTACTCCTGTCGTAGAGAACGCATCGGGCTATGACTACCACGGCTACCATGCTTTCAACTTCTCCAAGGTGGATAAGAGATACGAGAGTGAGGACGTGGCGTTCCAAGACCTCATAAATGCGGCTCACGATAGAGGGATGAAGATTATCCTTGACATCGTGCTTAACCACACGGGCAACTTCGGAGAAGAGAACCTTTGCAAACTGTTCACTCGCGACTGGACTGCCAACCAAGCCACTATCGACGACTGTATGGTTCCCTACACTGTGAAAGACGGAGGAAAATTGCCTGACAACTATCTTGACTTGATAGGCAGCGAGCAATACGCAAAACGTCTTGCACAAATGAAGAATACCGACGGACAAAACCATGACGTGAACAACTACTGGCACCACGTGGGCAACGAGTGGAACTGGGACGACTATTCACGCTGGTACGGACAGATTGCTGGCGACTGCGTGGACTTGAACACCGAAAATCCTTACGTCACCAATTATCTTGTGAATTGCTACGGCGAGTTCATCAAGATGGGTGTTGACGGTTTTCGTATCGACACCAGCGGACACATTTCACGACTCACATTCAACAAGGCATTCATTCCGCAGTTCCAAGCACTTGCAGAACAATATAAAGACAAGCGAAACGGAGGCGACTTCTTCATGTATGGTGAAGTGTGCGCAAGAGAACGCAACGTCACCTATCGCAACCACGAGAACTGCTCGCCATATTATTATACTTGGAAAGAGTCGAAAGATTATGCTTGGGACACAAGCGAAACTTCATGGAACGGCATCGTTGTTCCTGAAGGCTCAAAGGGCAGCCACACCAACATCACATCGGTTGACGCTCAAGGTGTAGACGACCAAGACGATAGCAGCCTGCGCGAATCTACCAATGCTTTATTAAGCGGTAACGCTTATCATACTCCCGATTATAGCGCATACTCCGGTTTTAGCGTCATTGATTTCCCTATGCACTGGAATTTCCGCACTGCAGCTGAGGCATTCAGCGTGAAATATGGCGACAAGTACTATAATGATGCTACATATAATGTGGTGTATGTTGATTCTCACGACTATGCTCCCGACGGTGCTCCTGAAAGCACACGTTTCAACCAATCACAAGACACATGGGCTGAGAACCTTAGTCTTATGTTCACTTTCCGTGGTATTCCTTGCGTGTACTATGGTTCTGAAATAGAGTTTAGGAAAGGCTACGTGATTGATAACGGACCGAACATAGCACTTAGAGAAACTGGACGTGCTTATTTCGGAGGATATATAAAGGGCGACATCAACGTCACAGATTTTGCCACATATAACGGAGCTACCGGCAACATAGCCGCCACACTTTCACATCCGCTGGCTATGCACATTCAACGTTTGAACAAGATTCGTGCCGCTGTGCCTGCACTACGTAAAGGACAATACTCTACCGACGGTTGTTCGGGTAGTTTCGCATTCAAACGCCGCTATACCGACAGCACTACTGATTCTTACGCTCTTGTCACTATAAGTGGCGGTGCTACATTCACAGGCATAGAAAACGGTACGTACGTGGATGCAGTGACTGGCGACACGCAAACCGTGACAAACGGGACTCTTACCGTGACATGTTCAGGAAAAGGCAACTTGCGTGTATACGTGCTTAACACCACCAAGACCCAAGCTCCTGGTAAAATAGGTGAAGACGGCATGTACATCTACACTTCGGCTTCGGCAGGCAACAGTCAAAAGTCTTATGACGGAACAGAAGAGGAAGACTCTACCGTGAACGGAGGCAGCGAAGCAACTGGCGGTAGCGACGAACCAGAAACACCTATCGAGCCATCTATGAGCGAAGGTGAGCAAGCAGCATTCTTTGAAAACACAGCCGCATGGACTGGAAAAATAAGAGCTTGGGTATGGAGCAGTTCGGCAAATTACACCGGTGGCAACTGGCCGGGAGAATCATGTACTTACCTAGGCAACAACATCTGGAAATGGACTTATACCGGCACTAATAAGATTCCGGACGGCTCTGGTATTATCTTCAATGACGGCTCAAGCCAAACAGCCGATTTTACATGGGTGAACGGAGGATATTATAACGCTAGCGGATACGTAAAGACAATAGAAGGTGCTGGAGAAATTCCAGATGACGACCCAGTAGCACCAAGCGGAGATACCACCTGGAAATTCTATTACGACAATTCTAGCACTAATTGGAGCAACGTTTATGCTTACGTGTGGGATGCAGGCAACGGCAACAAGGAATACTTCGGTTCTTGGCCAGGCTCAAATATGACCTACGACAGCCAAAACCAACGCTGGGAAATATCGTTCACCACTAGCGACATACTAGTGACACCTATGGTAATATTCAACAATGGTTCGGGCAACCAAACTGCCGACCTTACATTGAGCAATTACGGTATTTACAACTTTAACGGCTTCACAGGTCAGACAGCCAGCGTTATCGAAACCGTTGCAAACGATAATACGCCTATCGAATATTACAACATGCAAGGCATCAAAGTGGAAAATCCACAAAAGGGAATATACATCAAGCGACAAGGTTCACACACTACCAAAGTCGTGCTATAACAGCCCTGCATAATGGCATGATAATAACAGAACCAACCTGCCGGGTTGGTTCTGTTGCTTTATCTGTTTCAAAAAATATACAAATAGTCGTAATGGACTAACGGACGCTCCCCTTTCTTGCCTATCATGGCACGAGCCTTCTCGCTATCAACACCAACACGTCCCACGGCAAACACTTCTCCACTAGGAGAAAGAACTTGAACGATATCATCTTTGTCAAACTCTCCCTCTATTTTCGTAACACCCACCGCAAGCAAACTTGTGGCATGGTTGCCTAAAAGCACATCGTATGCCCCTTGATTCACGGTCAATCTGCCTTTAGCAAAACCTTCGCTATGGGCAATCCATTTCTTAACGCTCGATACAGTTTCAGCATTGGCATGGAATTGCGTATAAGGCACACGACGGTCACCTGATGCAATCTCCAGCAAGATATTGTCACGCTTTCCGTTAGCTATTATCACATCTATACCTTCTTCGGCAACCTTATGTGAGATACGGTATTTTGAGCCCATACCACCACGACCAAACGAGGATTTCTTGGTTTGGATAAAGCTATCGGCATCTATTGTGGCATCATGATAAATATCCAATATCACTTTTGATTCGGGATTTGACGGATCTCCGTCGTACACTCCATCTATATTACTAAGAATTATCAACGCTTGCACACCCATCATTGATGCAATCAAGCCCGATAGCTCGTCGTTATCGGTAAACATCAACTCCGTGATAGAAATGGTGTCGTTCTCGTTCACAATAGGAATAACTCCGTTATCGAGCATCACCTCTGTACAATGCTTTTGGTTAAGATAATGCTGACGTGTTGCGAAATTCTCCTTAGTAGTGAGAATCTGACCGCACACAATTCCGTGATCACGGAACAGCTCATAATAACGATTTATCAGTTTAGCCTGCCCCACTGCCGAGAACAATTGGCGTGCCGAAACCTCATCAATCTTCTTTCCCACCAAGTGTTTCAACTCGCTTCGCCCCGAAGCCACAGCACCAGACGTTACCATTATCACCTCTATCCCACGACGGTGCAACTCAGCCACTTGGTCGACTATTGCCGACATTCGAGTTATATCCAACGTACCGTCTTTTCTCGTCAGCACATTGCTTCCAATCTTCACCGCCACCCGGCTATATATCTCATCCTTCATCTCAATCTTTTTTAACGGAACTATCTATATAGGCTTTAACATTGCCGTCTAACACAAGTTTCAAGTTAGCAGGGTCAGTTCCTACATTTAATTTATTCAGCAAATTTACAAGATTATCTCTTATCTCGTAACCTTTATGCAACAAAGGTTGATCGAAAATCAATGAACCTTTCAATTTTCCGCCATCTTTTTTCCAATCTACATAAACAGCAAGGCTTCTATTCCCTTCACATTTCTGTTTCTGCAAACGATAATTCAGAGCTTTACACGCAAAGTATATATTTTGACGAGTTGCAAACTCAGCAATAGGAATCAAACGGTCTACACATTCTTGCAATGTCAATAACTTATCGCCAACCTCTAGAATATAATTTGCCACACCAGAATCTTTAACCATATCACCACATAAAACACAATTTTTCTTTTCTTCCGACAAATTTGTTCCTGCGTATACATCAATCTTTTGTTTGTCCGTTAACTGCATAAGACCCGATTTTTCGCCACTTAATACATTTAAAAGTTCAAATCGCCATCCCAGTTTTATAGAACCTGCTTCTGTTCTTCCATTACGGTCAATACACACCAAATAATCACTCTCAAAAAATTTCTTAACCGAAAGAATGCTATTGCATATTATATCTTGAGCATCCTCCCCCAGTATTTCTTTAGCTCTTGACAAGACTATCTTATTTTCAAGAAAATCAGCATTTTTTTGCTTAACCGAGATCTTAAACTCTTTATTTTTGCCCTTTGATGAAATAGCCAAAACATATACATCGGTTTTACATTCTCCTTTTTCTGGTTTAGGCTTTCCGCTTTTTAGCACTTTATACCCAATACCATCATAAAAGAAAGAGGCATCTTTAGGAAACAATCCTAAAACAGCCCGTTCGGTTTTAGCAAACTTTTTCATAATCACAATAAATCTTTAAGTGACACACCTAATGCCCTCGCAATCTTTTCTGCAACAAGAAGTGACACGTTACGTTTTCCCTTTTCAATATCGGGTAAATACGTTCTGTCGATCTCTGCCATATTGGCTAGTTTCTCTTGCGAAAGACGTAACATTATACGTTTTTTCCGCACATTTTCTCCAAACAATAAATTTATATTCATATTACAAATATCCATAGTTGTAGACAATAATACAACGGACTATCGTCTACATAAATGAAATATTATCATTTGGGATAAATCCTCAAATTCTGTATCTTTGTCAAAATTTTTTTCACACATGAATTTGATAAGTCTATTTAGCGGTGCAGGAGGTTTGGATCTTGGTTTTCACAAAGCGGGATTCAGAACGATCGTAGCCAATGAATATGACAAAAAAATTTGCCCAACGTATAGGGCAAATTTTCCTAAAGTCAATTTAATAGAAGGAGATATTAGAAAAATTGACACCTCAACATTACCCAAAGACATTGACGGCATAATAGGCGGACCACCATGCCAGTCATGGAGTGAAGCTGGCTCTCTTAAAGGCATCGAGGACGAAAGAGGACAATTATTTTATGAATACATTAGAATCATTAAAGATGTTCAGCCTCGTTTTTTTCTTGCTGAAAATGTTTCGGGAATGTTGGCTCAACGCCATTCAGCAGCCGTAACTAACTTCCTAAAACTTTTCGACGAAGCCGGGTATTACGTAAGCATGAAATTACTAAATGCTAACGATTATGATGTTGCTGAAGACCGTGAACGAGTGTTCTACATTGGATTCCGCAAAGATTTAGGAATTAATTTTTTTGAATTTCCTATACCACTGCAACACAAACCCGCTCTTCAAGATTGCATTTGGGATTTAAAAGATTCCGCAATACCGGCAAAAGAAAAAAACAAATCCAATGGCAAATATTGCATATTTCCTAATCATGAATACTATATCGGTGGATATTCTCCTATATTCATGTCTAGGAACAGGGTGCGTTCGTGGGATGAGCCTGCATTCACAGTGCAAGCTAGCGGTAGACAATGCCAACTGCATCCGCAAGCACCCAAAATGATAAAAGTCGGTCAAAACTCTCAAATATTCGCAATTGGCAAAGAACACCTCTACAGAAGAATGACAGTAAGAGAAGTGGCACGCATCCAAGGCTTTCCCGATGATTTTATTTTTATTTATGAAGATGTAAATTATGGATATAAAATGATAGGCAATGCCGTTCCTGTCAATTTAGCCTATCACATTGCCATGCAGATAAAGAAACATTTACAGAATCCTGATTATTTTAAGAAAAACCTTTCGCAACAGTATAATGGAATGCAAATTAGTTTGAATCTATGATTCTTCTCAAAAAATCGTTCCGTTTTTTACCATTACGAAAGCAACCAAATTTCTTCTTTACATCCAATTTTTACTAGATAATGTGCTATTTATACAAATTGCACACTATATGATTTTTTGTGCGTCAGCTTTTTGCACGAATCTACATGATTTGTGCAACCAATTGCACATTAATAAGTTATGTGTGTGCAAAAAATTATTTTTTTGCAATTTTTCTATTGTTTTGTCAAGCATTTTTCTATCTTTGCAAAGGTTGTGATTGCTTTGTGACTTTTCACACCTGCTAACACCTAATAAAGGAATAGAAATTATGACACGAATAGAACAAATAGCACAAGTGGCAATTCGCTTAAAAGGATTGCGTGATGCTCTTGACTTAACAACAAGCCAAGTAGCCGAAAAATTTAATATCAGCGAGGACACATACGCATCTTACGAAAGTGGCGAGGCTGATATCCCAATGAGTTTCTTAAACGAATTTGCTAGAATGTTCAACGTTGAACTTCATGCTATCCTATTCGATGAAGACCCAAAAATGAGCAGCTATTTTGTCACCCGTTGCGGTAAAGGTGCAAAAGTGGAACGCACTGCGGCATATAGCTATCAATCTCTTGCCGCTGGATTCAAAAACCGCATTTTCGACCCGCTTTTTGTCACCGTAGAACCTAACGATAATCCTATCACGCTCAACAGCCACGAAGGTCAAGAATGGGACTGTGTGATAGAAGGCCGACTTGAGATACAAATAGGAGATAAAAGTATAATTCTAGAGCAAGGCGACAGCGTAATGTATGACTCTAAACGCCCCCACGGCATGAAAGCCTTAGACGGCAAAAATGTTAAGTTCATTGCTATTATTTCATAAGTATAAACAAGAAAAACAACTATAAAAACATGCTTGAAAGATTTCTCGATAAGACCGAATTTGAATCCTATGAGGATTTCATAGCAAACTTTCACATTAAAGTGCCAGAAAACTTCAATTTCGGATATGACGTTATAGACGAATGGGCTAAAATAGCTCCTGACAAGAAAGCCCTTCTCTGGACAAATGACCAAGGGGCTGAGATTCAATTCACATTTGGCGACATAAAAAGGGAGAGCGACAAAGTCGCAAGTTATTTCACCCAGTTAGGTATTAAACGTGGCGATATGGTGATGCTCATACTTAAGCGCCGCTACCAATTTTGGATGACTATCACAGCATTGCACAAGATTGGAGCAGCCGTAATTCCCGCAACTCACCTCCTCACCGAAAAAGATATTATCTATCGTGCCAATGCGGCAGATATTAGAGCGATCGTTGCAGTAGGTGACGACGAAGTTTTGAAGCATGTAAACAAGGCTCGCCCCAATTGTCCTACTATCAAGAACTACATATCAATAGGTCCTAATGTTCCCGAAGGTTGGGATAATTACAACCAAGGTGTGGAAAACGCTCCCGAATTTGTTCGCCCTGTACTCGCAAACACCAACGACGACATTTCTATAATGTATTTCACATCAGGCACTACAGGCGAGCCTAAGATGGTAGCTCACGACTTCACCTATCCTCTAGGTCATATCATCACAGCCAAATATTGGCATAACCTTAACGAGGATAGTCTGCACTTGACACTTGCCGACACTGGTTGGGGTAAGGCTGTGTGGGGCAAATACTATGGTCAATGGATTGTGGGAGCTAATGTTTTCGTTTACGATTACGAAAAGTTCACCCCTGCCGACTTGCTCGTTATTTTTGAGAAATATCACATCACATCATTCTGCGCGCCTCCCACAGTATTCCGCTTTTTAATACGAGAGGACGTGAAAAAATACGACCTTTCAGCCCTTAAATACTGCACTATCGCTGGCGAGGCTTTAAATCCTAGCGTATTTGAGAAATGGAAAGAGCTTACAGGCATTAAAATGTATGAGGCATTCGGACAGACCGAAACCACAATAACAGTAGGTACATATCCTACTGTAGAACCTCGTCCGGGCTCAATGGGAAAGAAAGGTCCTGGATACGACATCGACCTTTTGAAGAACGACGGCACTTGGGCTGAAGACGGCGAACAAGGCGAAATCGTGGTACGTACTCATGGAACACATCCGGTAGGATTATTCAAAGAATACTACCGTGACCCTGAGTTGACCAAAGAAGCCTACGACAACGGTATTTACCACACTGGCGACGTAGCTTGGCGAGATGAAGACGGATATTACTGGTTCATAGGTCGTAAAGACGATGTTATCAAATCTTCAGGCTATCGCATAGGTCCATTTGAGGTGGAAAGTGCTCTTATGACCCATCCCGCTGTAGTGGAATGTGCTATAACAGGTGTCCCTGACGAGATTCGCGGTCAAGTTGTAAAGGCAACAATCGTCTTATCAAAAGAATATAAGGACAAAGCTGGCGAAGAGCTTGTAAAGGAAATTCAAGACCACGTGAAACGCACTACTGCTCCTTATAAATATCCACGTATCATTGAATTCGTTGACGAACTTCCAAAGACAATAAGCGGGAAAATACGCCGTGTGGAAATACGAGAAAAAGACAACAAATAAAAACTTTTTCCGCTCTAAAACAAGAAGAACCAAGCCACGAGCCTCATAGCCCTTGGCTTGGTTTCTTAATTATAAACTACTGCACGTTTTACAACGTCATAACATCAACACCTGAACTATTATTATATAGCGTGCGTTTTGTCTTGCCAAACAATTTACCAAACGAAACCGTATATCGAGCAGATATCGTAAACATATTAGCATTATCCTTTATGTAAGACTCTGCCTTATAGGGGTTAGCTGCACTCAATCGTTCTTCAGTATACATCGTGCCTTTGCTGTTGAATAAGAATTGACAACCAGCCTTAAAGAACCAGTGTTTATTTGGATGCCAGCCGACGCTGATTGACGGTCCACTGTCGGCAGTCGACACAACCTCCCCCTCTAGATTTTTATGTTGTAAAAGATAGTTTACATCTACATTCCACTTGCCGAAATATCCTTTAAGGCTACAATATAATCCCAAACTATTTAAATGGTGTTTCCACAAATTTGCCTTTGTCCTATAGTGGTTATAATACAATTCAACTCTTGCAGTCAAGTGTTTTTTCATAACCTCGTTCATCGTGAATGCTACATTAGCTTGATAATGAAAATAATTATCATAGTTTTCTGAACGTTTCAAGAATTTTCCACCACCTATATATGAAACTTGGGTATATTGAGGATCTATGATATAATTCACCATGTTTACAAGAACAATACCAAAATGCCCAAAACTTGGAGATAAAGCCAAACGTCCCTTAAGTGAATGTCCCGTCTTCAATTCTGGGTTTCCGTTTATCGACAAATACCCATTACTCGTTTGTTCTAATTCTGTAAGGCTAGACAAACTTGGAAAGACTGGGCTATAGCTACCGTTTAAAGCTACATAAAAATGACTTTTAGGTGAGCCTGTAAAACTTATTGTGGCTACGTTTCTTGTAAAACTATGCTCATTTAACTCACTTCTCATGTTTATATATTTCAATCCTGTCCCAACATTAAGCGACATCTTGCCTATACGTTGCGATAAGTTCAAATAAATGTAATTGTCATTTTTCTCCAAATTAGATTTATAATCTTCATGAACATAGGAGTTTTCTGATTTAGAGAGTTCATTTTTAATACCTGCTTGTATTGATGTACGTTCCAACTTCTTACTATAAGACACTTCTGACACAATAGATTTGTGTTCCGTGTTCACTTTTGACGGATAGGAAAACGTTTCGCACGCTTCATTCAGGTCAGAATAAGCACGCTCATATCCATAATCAGTAAATGTTCCCACCACTTGAGCTTCTAAAATATGCCCTCCAGCAATTTCTTTCTGAAAGTATAAATCTAATGACGGCATATAATAATAAGTATCCTTTGATGTTGTACGTTTATAATTTCCAATGTAAGAATCATACACAAAACCATTCTCCTCGGTAGTCCCAGAAAACATAGTGTTATTCAACACCATCGAGAACAAGGTCGACTTATCATGACGATAGTTATATCCCATCCTCAACAGATGCTCGTCATAATATAGCGAGGACTCCTCTCCCAATTCTTTTAAGTCCACCTTAAAATTATCACCGATATAACTTTGCTCAATATCAACGACCCTACTGTTATAATCACGCAAATCAAATGAATAATCCAACGTGAATTGTGATTTACCCTGATTGTAAGAAGCTCCCGCTTCGCCATTAATAAACCCAGTGGTCAATGCACTCTGCACATTTGAATAAAAAGAACCGCCTGCCGCTTTGGGGTCTTTCAAATATATGTATATTACGCCAGATGCTCCTTGGTACTTCATCGGTACGACCATGCTATATTCTATCTTTTTGACATTTTTAGGTTGTATCGACACTAAGTCTTTTACAGCGCGTTTCACCCCATTTATAATAATCACAGGAGAACCGCCAAAGACAGATATCGTCTGCTCCCATTCATTCACATACAATCCAGGAAAAGGCTGTTGGTTCAGTAACGAGTATAAGTCATACGAGTTCTCTACCTGTAAAGTTGTAGGATAAGCAGTAATATTATCGCCGTTATATACGATATGCCTATTTTCCACTTTCACCTCTTTCAGCACTTTCGCATTGGTGTGCAACCGTATTGTACCTATACGTCCTACTTTATAAATCTTTGAATATGGCATATATCCTATACAAGTCATTTTCAATAAAACCTCTTTTGCATCACATGGTATCACAAAGTCGCCATTGGCATTAGACACTCCACTCGTGATAAAGGTCGTATCGGATGGATTGAACAAATGTACATTAGCATATTCTACTGGATTCATATTCTCATCAAGCAAACGCCCTTTCAACTTACTAGACTCTTTACGCAGGCACTCTAGGTATATATCATTCTTAACTCTTGTAACTTTTATCGGATAAAAACCCACCACCTCATATACAACATCCATTATCGGTTTGCTTTTTATTTCTGCCGTTACAGTGAAATCTTCCAATTCATTAAATATAAAATTTATATTTCCTCCTGTATACGCCCTATCAATATCACGCAACACGTTCGGCATAGGCTCATCACGATAGACACCGGTAAATGTTGTGGCAAAAAGATTGAACACATTAAGGCACAATATCACCAGTATTATAAACCTTATCCTTTTCATTTTAAATTGTATTTTTTGTATTAATTATTTCACCCTGATTTCCCCTTCACTATAGCATATATTAAATTGATCAAACGAGTCAAGTATCGCAATAGCCTCTTGCACTGTTTTGCCTTTATCAATTCTTACGTATAATCTCAATGGTTTTACATTTTTGTTTTCAAAAACCACATTGACTTTATAAATGTCTGCCAATTCTGTCATAATGGAATCTAATCTTATATTATCATAAATAAGCTCCTTCTCATTTGCTATAACCAATACAGCCGCCATATGAGCCTGAATCTCTGTTTTTTCCTTCTTTCCCATGTCATTCTCAACTACCAACATTTCTTCTTTAAAGCCGAACAAGTCTTGCCTATACGAAGCTATCGCAACCACAGACAGACAACACATAAAAACAGCCGCTATGCGTAAAATAAAACGTGATAATTTAACACGTCCAGCCAATATATATGACTTTTTAAATTTATCTAGTTCATTACCCACATCAGGTATTTTCGCATTACCTATAGAACATGCCGCTTTACAAAGCACTACCGCCTCATAAAGGCCTTTTAATTCTTCATCTCTCTCGATAAGCCGTATATCATCATCTGTCAATCCTTTTGGAGCATCCACCATACGCGCTATCAAAATCTCTCTTTCCTTGTCGCTTATAATATTCATGACGTACTGTTTTTATATATTACTTATAAACTCATTCCTCAACAACCTTAATGCCTTTACCACATGCTTATTAATGGCAGAAACACTCACGCCCAATAGGTCTGCCGCCATTTTATAGCTTTTGCCATTCTCAAAAATAAGCCTTATTACTTCCCTAGTTTGTGATGACAGTTCTTTGTCTAAGAATTCTTGGACTTGCTCCAATTTCTTGTCATAATCTAGATCATATCCGCTATCTAGTTCCAATTCAATAGGATAAAGACGACGAAATCTTTCTATAATCGACAAACTTTGAATTGACGATAATGCTTTGTTACGGACAACCTTAAAAAGATAGCCATCAATATTTTCTATTGAATTTTTATCTTCTCTACTCCAAAAATACGCAAATGATTCATTCACCAAATCACGGCATTCCTCTTCATTGCGAAGTATAGAAAAAGCCAACCGATACAGAATCGGATAATTTCTACGGTATAATATGTCAAATTGTTGAGATGTCATTTTTTAGCTAAGTTTCTAAAATAAAGACATAGAAATAATAGAATCAAATACCGCTATAAGTGTGAAAAATATTTAAAATCTCAAAAATACTCTTTTCGCAAAGATAATAACATTCAACTAATATCATTTTCACAAACATGTGGCTGTTTTTTAATTTTATTTCATGATTATAATAAGGAAGATTTTGAAATGGATTTTTTACGTAACTTTGCACTCATTAAAATTAGACTATGATCAATGATTACAAAAATATTTGTGTGTTCTGCGCATCAAGCGCACGCGTCGACAAAATTTATTTCGAAGCAGCCTATCAATTAGGCAAGCTATTGGCAGAAAATAGCATAGCTTGCGTATGTGGCGCAGGCAACAGCGGACTTATGCGTGCAGTTGCCGACGGAGAAATCGGCAACAATGGAAAAGTGATTGGCGTTATTCCTAAATTTATGGTTGATAACGGTTGGTGTCACCCATGCCTCACCGAAACCGTCATAACCCAAGACATGCACGAGCGAAAGGAAACCATGAGCCGATTGGCAGATGCAGTTATAGCCATGCCTGGAGGATGCGGCACTCTTGAAGAACTGTTAGAAATTATCACATGGAAGCAACTGGGACTATATAAAGGCTCTATCATTATATTAAACACATGCGGTTACTATGATTGCTTGCTAGACATGCTAAAAAAATGTATTGAGGAACATTTCATGAAAGACTCGCACGCATCGCTTTGGCATGTGGCTGCTACGCCTGAGCAAGCAATACAGATTCTTGCCGAAACTAATCCTCAACTTGAACAAAAAGTAGAATCTAAATATTGATATGCCTATTCTTAACGATATCCACAACGACAGCATCGCAACTATAGAACTGGACACTATCGTTGCCGATAGCACTCTTGCCACAAAGTCGTTTAATCCTGCTTGGATTAACGAAATGGCAAATCGTGAGGATGCGTTCGATATTGGAGAAAACAAAACGACTATCGCTTTGCCAGCTGGACGGAAAGGAGAGCCGTTAAGCAATACACCGCTGAATGATGCTGGCACGATGGGGCTGGTGATGATGGTGTTCTTCTTTCTCGCAATTTCTTTCAGAAACGGATATAAATACATCGCCGATATAGGGCATCACATGTTCTCGGTGCGTAAACGCCAAAACGCATTCGAAAGCCACACCGTGAGCGAAACACAAGTGATGCTGGCACTGCTCGCCAACACATGCTTAATGATAGCCATTCTATTCTATGTGGGTATAAATCTCTACTTTCCAAACCTAAATCTCTCAACCCACGTATTTGCTTCGGTCGGCTCGCTCTCCTTGCTCACAATCCTATTTATGTTGTCGCAATTCATTATATACAACATACTAGGTTATGCGTTCGCACGTGATTCTATCGACACCAAGTTGTGGATTGACGGATTCAAGTCCACACAGTCACTTTTGGGGCTTATGCTCTTCCCTATAGTATTCATAATTCTGCTATATCCTGCCTCTACCCATTTGTTATTAAATTGTTCTGTTTTTCTGTATTTTTGCATGCGTTTCGTCTTTATATACAAGGGTTTTAGGATTTTTTTCAACAATTTGTCGTCTTGTGTCTATTTTATTTTGTACCTTTGCACCGTTGAAATCGTTCCACTATTTTTAATGTGTATTGGAGCTTTTTATTTGTGTGAAATTATATAGAAAAAAACAGTATTATCGTGAATATAAAGAAAATACTGGTTTCTCAGCCGAAACCTTCATCTGAAAAGTCCCCGTACTATGATATTGCCAACAAATATGGAGTAGAAGTAGTATTCCGTCCTTTTATAAAAGTTGAGGGACTAAGCGCTAAAGAATTTAGACAACAGAAAATCGCCATATCCGATTATACGGCTATAATATTTACCGCCAGAACAGCTATCGATCATTTCTTCCGTCTATGCGAAGAAACGAGAGTGACTATTCCTGATACAATGAAATATTTCTGCACTACCGAGGCTATCGCACTTTACTTGCAGAAATATATAGTATACCGCAAACGCAAAATATTCTTTGGAAAATCAGGCAAACTGGATGATTTGATTCCTTCACTGACAAAGCACATAAAAGAAAAGTTCCTTTTGCCGGTTTCTGACGTACACAACGCAACTCTTACCGTTCTTAACGACAACAAGATACCTTACACTACGGCTATTATGTACCGCACTGTAAGCAACGATTTTCAAGAGGGAGAGGCTTTCGATTACGATATGCTCATGTTCTTCAGCCCTGCGGGTATCGACTCGTTGAAAAAGAATTTCCCTAATTTCGAGCAAGGCGACATCAAGATAAGCGCATTTGGACTAGCTACTGCAAAAGCCGTGAAAGACGGTGGTCTACGACTAGACTTGGAGGCTCCTACAACAGAATGTCCATCTATGACGAGTGCCCTTGATATGTTCTTGAAAAAAGAACAAAAAAAGAAAGCATAACAAGTTTGATTTAAAAGCCCCATAGAGGCTCAACGATAAACAAGATATAGGCGGGGCAAGCTCCACCTATATTGCTTTTACACAATACACCGCCAACAACTTGCGTTAATATTATGTGATATGACGAATAACCGATTATACAAATATGAGAAATTATGCAGCCGCACGATGGTGAACAACATCTTTCAAAGCGGCAAGTCGGCTATTTGTTATCCGCTTAGGGCTGCTTTCAGCATTGTAGAGCAAGAGGCTACGCCAGCACAATTTCTCATTACCGTCCCTAAGAAAAAAATACGCAAAGCGGTGAACCGTGTACTTTTGCGTCGGCGAATTCGTGAGGCTTACCGCTTAAACCGCAATCTGTTTATACCAGAATTGCAGAAACAAAAACGCTCTATTAAAGTGGCGTTCATATATCTAAGCGACGATATTGCCGACTATGCCACTATAAACTCTAAGATGCAGGCTTTGATGAAAAAAATCACTGATATTGTAGAGAAAACAGCAGAGCAGAAACAAAATGACACAATAGCTGAACCATGAAAGAACTATTTGAGGCAATTTTGATATTGCCTATAAAATTTTACCGATATTGCATATCTCCCATGCTCCCGCCCAGTTGCCGATTCACGCCAACATGCAGCGAATATGCCATCCAAGCTATACGCAAACATGGACCAATCAAAGGGCTATGGCTAACCGCTAAACGCATTTGCCGTTGCCACCCTTGGGGAGGAAGCGGATATGACCCAGTGCCATGATACTAGATTGCCACACACATAGCAATAAGGCTGAGGCTATAATAAATGCCCGACTAAGCGATTTTAAGCCTGAAATCGGACGTTTATACTCTGTGGGGTTACATCCGTGGGATATCGATGAAAATAAGGCTGAAACTGTCCTTAAAACGGTCCTTGGGATTTCTTCGGGTTGCGACCAAGTTGTAGCCATAGGAGAAACAGGACTTGACTCGCTCATTGACACTCCCCTATCTATACAAACCAACTTATTACGTAAGCACATCGAACTCTCAGAAACACTTAACAAACCTCTTATTCTGCATTGCGTTCGATGCAGCAACGATATTATAACTCTACATCGTGAATACACTCCCCATATGGCTTGGATTATGCACGGTTTCCGCTCAAATTACAATGTACTAAAGCAGCTCCTTAATGAAAGTGACATCTATATTTCGATAGGTGAAAAGTTTAACGAAGAAGCTGTAAAGCTCATTCCCGACAACCGCCTGCTAGTCGAAACCGATGAGTCTAATCTAACCATTGATGAAATAATAGAAAAGATAGCGGCAACACGTAATCAAACACCTTTACACATTAAAAACATCGTATCTCAAAACGTCAATCGTTGTCTATAAACACTTCCCTATGTATTAAGAAAAGAATCCGGCGAACCTTCACATGTTCACCGGATTCTTAGTAATAACTAAAAAGTTTTGATAATATTAAATGAGAATTTTCTTTTTATAAATATTTCCAGCCACCTTAGCGACCACCACATATACTCCAGACGACACGTTCAGACTCAATTCCGATACGTTGGCGGCATGAGCCACACATGAGCCTGTAACATCAAACACCTCAACGCTTTCAGCGTTTTCGCTTAATGTGATGCGTTTTCCAGCCACAATAATATTCAAATTGCCATGCGATACTTCTTCTATAACCGAAGAAGCACTGTCCTTCATTTCATAACAGCTTAAGCCACAACCAGGAGCATATAAATATATTCTCACGGTATGGTCATCTACAGCCACATAATCTACTGGAGCTTGCATTGTTCCGCTATACACGTTGCCAAGACCGTTCTTTGGCAAAGTCCATAGCAAAGACATCGACGCAAACGACATCTCATCATCAGTTGACACCACATTGAACGTGAACGGTGCGTTAGTAGTGCTGGTTTCATCATCACCATACGAATAAACTACATACTTCTTACCGTTAAGCGTAAAGAACGTACATCCATTAGCCTCATATCCAACAGGAGCTAATGCCTTATTATCCTTAAACGAGCCTATCATAGCACCAGTAGAGAAGTTATAGCGTGTCATAGGAATAGCGCCGCCATCTATAAAGAACGAGTTGTCATCCACAATTGTCAATCGAGGTGCAATACCAAAGTTTGAACCTGTATAGAACGATGTCACAGCACATGTTTCCTCTTTCTTTTGAACCCCATTCTCATAAGTCCAACGAACGACATTCTTAGTGCCTTTTAATCCCACATAAACTTTAAAGTTTCCAGCCTTGACATCACCATATATTGCCGCATGATCCACACGGTCGGTCTTGCTAGTAGAGATTGAGGCTACCTCGGTCAATCCACCTGTTTCTAGGTTGACCATAAACACTTTTAACGGAGTTGTACTTGCGTTTAACGACAAGTTTGTCACGCACACATTGCCCTTAGAGTCCTTGACAACATCATTACATGGGTAGTAGCCAACCGTTGCTTCAGAACCTAGTTTCAAGTCGCCCATGTGTTCACCGGTAGAAGCATTATACTTGCGTAGATAAGCACTTGCGCTCGCTGAATTCTCGCTACGCCCCGAAACATATACAGTTTCTCCTACAACACACATACCACGATTTAACGAGCCGTCGCTCTCAAACTTTATATTAGCATAGTCGCTATAGATTGAGCGGTGCCATAGGTTGTTTACTGATAATGTTCCCACATTGCTATAGGAATCTTTATCACACTTTATCTCATAACCCGCTTCAGTATTACCCACACTAATCTTTGTTACGGTGAAAGAACGCACACTAGAAACACCAGGCTTGATATGAGAGCCTTTTGTCAGCACTCTCCAATATGACTTGACTTTGCCTAACAAAGATGCCGATACCTCATAAGACACGTTCTCCGCTAGAGCGTTAAATGCTATGTCCTTGCTATATTTCACGGTAGAGAAATCGCTTGATGACGATATCTCAAGAGTATAGTTATCCACATCACCATCTACACCACGCCACATGAAGTTGCAATTATCTTCTATCTCAGCACCATTTTCAGGAGATACAAGAACTGGGCTAGGTCCATTTTGGCGTGTAGGGCTTGTGAATG
The DNA here is from genome assembly GCA_964606575.1 of uncultured Muribaculaceae bacterium. GTDB lineage: Bacteria > Bacteroidota > Bacteroidia > Bacteroidales > Muribaculaceae > RGIG4576. The sequence goes on from CAZSHA010000009.1 coordinate 26,019, forward strand.
TACCCACATTGCTGGTCACGCTTAATTTTCCTGATTGAGCCGTAATCACCCTCCAGTAATAAGTCTTAGCATCTTCTAGAAGATACAAGTCAAGAGTAGCCGAATTTGACGCTATTTCTTTCTCACGATATATTATATTAGAGAAACTATCACTGTCCGAAATTTCCAACGTAAAGGAAGCGTTCTCTACAGCAGTCCAATTGAATGCGGTTATCCAAGATGTTGCTGCACCATTTATAGGCGACACCAACTCAGTGTTTTTCGACTCACCGTCAGGATAATTCAACACTGCAGCAGTATGCTCATTACCATAGCCGTCGTACACGCAAACCGCATACCAGAACGAACCACGAGCATCGCTAGACAATTCATAGCTATTGGTATATGTCACACCTTGCAAATACTGAACGTCAAAACCGTCGCCATCGCTCATTTGTGCGGCTGTGCTTGTCTTTTCATTCGGAACAGCATAAACTGTATAACGTATTATAGCATTGCCATTGGTCACAGCATCCCATGTCAACACGCCATTATTTAATTTCAAGTTATTAACAGCACCGTAATTTGTAGCTTTTGCCCAAGTGATAACCGGAGTTAGAGCCTTGTGTGTAAAAGAATTTTCTATTACATAATCAGCCAACCCGCTTCTTGAACGCCTCAAGTTCTTAGTGCTATAAAAACATGTGCCAGGAGCATTATTCTCAGTATATTTACGATTCAATAATATTTGATTGTTATGTTCGCTCCAGTGTGACGATGTGTTATCCCCTGCCACATCAGAAATTGAAACACTTGCATAATGGTGACGACCGAATGAGTTTGCCGCATAGCTCCACCATTTAGCCAACGGCTCATAAGGGGCTGTGCCATGATCTGTGTGCCAATAAATCTGAGGTGAGATGAAGTCAATCGTACCTTCTTCTAGCCATGCAAGAGGATCAGAATAAATCCCGTCATATTGCCAATCGCTCGCACTTACAGGGCATGCAGTCAAGCCGTGCGTGTTGTTCTTTCCGGCAACACCGGCAGGACTGATTCCAAAACGCACGTCAGGACGTGTGCTTTGAACCATCTCATATACGTCCTTCACCATCTGGTTTACATTGGCGCGTCGCCAGTTGCCGAATGATAATGATGTCCCGCTATTCTTCCACAAATTATAGTCCTCAGCGCTACTATTAGCTGAAATTCCATTAGGATAGAAATAATCGTCAAACAAGATACCGTCAACAGCGTAATTGCTGATGATTTCTTTACATACGTTCACTATACGTTCTCTTGTTTCGGGAAGTCCAGGATTCAATATAATGGTAGAATTATGCGTAAGAAGCAGACCTTTGTTTACCAAATCTTGGTCTTGCGCCGTATTCCAATCAGAGCCAGTACTCCAACGATATGGGTTCACCCAAGCATAGCATTCAATACCACGCTTGTGGCACTCCTCAACTACAAAAGCCAACGGATCCCAACCAGGATCGGCACCACGTGAACCAGTCAAATATGAAGACCAAGGCTCATAAGACGATTTATACATGGCATCGCACATGCTACGCACTTGGAAACATGTTGAAGTCACGTTCATGTCAGCCAAAAGGTCTAAATAATCTGTCATCTCTTTCTTTTGGGTTTCTTGAACTGATGCCGAAGTTCCAGTAGAAGAAGGCCAGTCAAGTCCCCACACGGTAGTTAGCCACGTAGAACGCCATTCACGTTTTGGCGACACGGCATAAACATTGCCAGCAAGAATAAACACAGCTAGCAATAGCATAGTAATTTTGTTCCTCATTATAAGCATATTGTTATTAGTTGTTTGATTCATCGTGTTTTATGGCGACAAAGATAACACATTATTTCTATAAATCGGCTTATACTCAGTATAAATGCTATTTTAAATAAAACGATTAGGCGCACCTTCACAGGCACGCCTAATCACAATTCACGAATTATAACTGTCTAATTTAACAATAAATATGTATCAATTAAAAATAACCTTTTTCTTATAAACCACACCGTCTACAGTAGCCACCACTACGTATACTCCCGGTGCGACATTTGCTTCTATGCTTGAAACGTTAAAAGAGCGGGCTACGCAAGAACCTACTACATCATATAGTTCCACATTGTCGGCAACGCTGCTTAATACGACACGCTTGCCTTCAACCTTTATTCCGATACAATCGTTTGCAATGCTTTCTTCTAGCACTGAAACATCGCCAGAATTATCCTCTATCTTATAAGCGGCAATACCGCAACCGGGAACATACAAATAAATTGTTCCGCTATTCTCATCATCAGCCACATAATCAGCCACAGCTTGACCCGTAACACTATCAACAGTACCCAATGTTCCTTCAGGTAAGGTCCATAATAGCGACATTGTGCCAAGACTTAAATCATCATCGGTCAATGCCACATTATACGAATAACCCGAACTTGCTCCTGTGAATGAATATACTATATAGTTCTTTCCGTTAAGAGAGAAATAAGTACCGCCATTCACACCTGCAGTAGGAGCTAACGATGATGTTGTTATCTTATCGATTGTAGCACCTGTTGAGAACGAATAACGAGCAAATGCCGTAGAACAACCATCAGCAAAGAATGAATCATCATTAATAGGAATTACCCTAGGAGCGATACCTAAACTGCTCACTGACGATAATGTGCATACTTCCTCTGAAGTTTGCGTACCGTTCATGAATGTCCAACGAACAACATATTTTGTGTTTGACAACGCTGCATACAAAGTAAAGTTTCCAGTTGTCACATCTCCATAAACAGCCGCATGGTCTATACGCCCAGATGTTTTCGTCACATTTACAGAGGCTTTTTCAGTTAAAGCACCTGTTTCTAGATTCACTAAGAACAATTTTAAAGGAGTACTTTCAGCTTTTGTCACCAAATTTGTAATCATAACATTGCCATTAGAATCCTTTATAACATCATTACATGGCAAATAACTAACAGCACCAGTAGCATCTAATATTATATCGCTGATATGCTCACCTGTCTGTCTGTCATATTTGCGTAAATAAATTGTTGCACTTGTTGATGCCTCGCTACGACCTGAAACAAATACATAGTTTCCTACCGCGCACATACCACGATTAAGACCTCCATTGTTTTCAAATGTGATATTCTCATAACCATCAACAACCGAACGCATCCACAAACTGCTTATCTTCACAGTACCAGCATCAGCATAAGTACTATTGTCAACTTTCACTGTATAACCACTCTCATAATTGCCAACTTCCACCTTAGTGATAGTGAATGAACGAGAGTCAGAAGCTGTAGAAGTATAATATTTTCCTCCAGTAACCACACGCCAGTAATAAGTACCCTTTCCAAGTTGTGAAATGGTCATATCTTGCGACATTTGCGATGCAGTTGTAGCCTCAAGTTCTTTGCTGTATTTGATAGTAGAGAATGTGCTAGAAGCCGAAACTTCAAGAGTGTATGTTTCTGCACCAGTCACAGTATTCCAAGTCAAAGTGAAATCGTCTTCTATCTCTGCACCATTGGCTGGAGATGCAAGTGTAGCCTTAGGAGCGGCAGTGCGCGTTGGGCTTGTGAATGTAGCCACACTGCTCACAGCCTCAATCTTGGCTGTTTCAATCGTAGTTACACGCCAGTAATAAGTCTTAGCATCTTCTAGAAGATACAAGTCAAGAGTAGCACTATTAGTTGAAACTGTTGTTGTGTATACAACCGATGTGAAATCTGCATCCTCTGCTATCTCCAGTTTATAAGTTGCGCCAGGAATCTCACTCCATGTGAAAGTGTTGTTCCATGAAGCCACAGCACCATTTACTGGAGTACCCAAAGTAACGGCATCAGAAACCGCATAATTCAAATACGCCGCTGGATGCTCGTTTCCATAACCATCGTAAACACATACCGCATACCAATAATCGCCTTGCACACTAGAATCAAGCGTATAAGTGTTAGCGTATGTAACACCTTGCAAATACATATTATCTATTCCGTCGCCATCGCTAGCCGTCGCATTGCTCAATGTAACGCCTTGCGGTACAGCATAAACTGTATAACGAATTATAGCATCGTCATTTGACACAGCTGTCCAAGACAAAGATCCGCTACTTAACGCCAAATTAGACACTGCCGCATATTCTGGGGCATTTTCCACCCAAGAAGCAACAGGAATAAGCGAAGGTGAAGTAAACGCATTTTCTTTCACATAGTCACCTAGTCCAGATGTTCCAGGTCCATTCAAATACTTAGTGCTATAGAAATTAGTACCGGCAGAATTGTTTTTAGTATATTGTCGATTCAATTTAATTTGATCCACATGCTCACTCCAATGGTCTTCCGAATTGTCACTTGCCATATCAGTAATAGATACGCTGGAATACATGTGGCGGTTAAAATAATTTGCCACATTGCTCCACCATTCGCATATCGGGCCATACGGAGCTATACTGTAATCGGTGTGCCAATAGATTTGAGGAGAGATGAAGTCAATCGTACCTTCTTCTAGCCAAGCAAGAGGATCGGAATAAATTGTAGAATATTGCCAATCGCTCGCGCTTACAGGACATTGAGTAGGATAACCATGCGTGTCGTTCTTTCCGGCAACACCGGCTGGTCCAATACCGAAACGCACGTCAGGACGCTCAACTTGAATCATATCATAAACATCTTTAACCATTTGGTTCACATTAGCACGACGCCAGTCGCCTATAGATAATGAAGTCCCACTATTCTTAAATAAGCTATAATCTGGTGCATCACTACCCTCACTGATATGGTTTGGATAGAAATAATCGTCAAAGAGCATACCATCAACAGCATATTTGGTGATGATTTCCTTACAAACGTTTACTATATGTGTACGCACACTCTCCAACCCAGGATTAAGAGTTGTTATATATTTTGTGCTACTTCCATCAGAATAAGAGTTAGAAATGAGCATTCCATTATTCTTCAAAGCCTTATCTTGGGTTGTAGTCCACGTATCCTCCAAATCAGCCTGAGTGCTATAACGATATGGATTCACCCACGCATAGCATTCAAGACCGCGCTTATGGCACTCTTCAACCACGAATGCTAACGGATCCCAACCCGGATCGGTACCACGTGAACCAGTCAAATAAGAAGACCAAGGCTCATAGCTTGACTCATACATGGCATCGCACATGCTACGCACCTGGAAGCACACAGAAGTCATATTCATAGCCTTTAGCTGATCTAAATAATTGGTCATTGCTGCCTTTTGCTTAGTAATATTAGCTGTTGACGTAGCATAGATAGTTTTATCGCTAGCATCTTTAGGCCAGTCGATAGCCCATACTGTTGTTAGCCACGTAGAACGCCACTCACGTTTTGGTGATGATGCGTAAGCACTGCTAGAAAGCATCAACATCGCCAATAAAGCCGTTAAAATTCGTTTTTTAGATTTAAGCATATTGCAATAGTTGTTGTTATTATAGTTTCATTCATGTATTTCTTGGCAAAGATAATATAAAAATTAAAAAATTATAACAAAAGCCATTAAAAACACATTTTCCTTGATTTTATACCGTTTAATTCCACATCTCATCATCATACAAAAAGGAGATGCCCTCAACAGAACACCTCCTAACCATTTATCATCACAATAAAGCGATTATATTATTTTTTTAGCTTTAATTGGATTGCCTTGCTTTCTTCCTCATAGCCTGGTTTGTTAAGCAAAGCAAACATATTACGCTTGTAGTCTTCCACACCTGGCTGGTTGAATGGGTTAACGTCTAAGATATAGCCACTTATACCGCATGCAATCTCAAAGAAATATATAAGTTCGCCCAAACATTTCTCGTCAAGTCGAGGAAGGGTGATAATCATATTAGGCACACCGCCATCAACGTGAGCAATACGAGTACCTAGTTCAGCCATCTTGTTGACTTCATCAATACGCTTACCAGCTATATAGTTAAGTCCGTCAAGATTATCAGCATCAGCAGGAATCACCATGTTGTGAGCTTGCTCCTCTACCGTAATTACAGTTTCAAATATAGTACGCTCACCGTCTTGAATCCATTGACCCATAGAATGCAAGTCGGTAGTGAAATCTACCGATGCAGGGAATATACCCTTTTTATCTTTACCCTCGCTCTCACCATAAAGTTGCTTCCACCATTCAGCGAAATAGTGCAACTTCGGGTTATAATTTACTAGTATCTCAATCTTCTTGCCAGCTTGATACAACGCATTACGGGTCGCAGCATACCTGATAGCGATATTACCTTCTCCAGCTTCGGCTGTCGCCGCTTGCATAGCGCGAGCACCTTCTACAAGAGCCTTGATGTCATAACCAGCGACCGCAATAGGAAGGAGTCCCACTGGAGTAAGCACCGAGAAACGACCTCCAACATTGTCGGCAATAACGAAAGTCTTGTAACCTTCCTCGGTTGCCAACTTACGAAGAGCGCCTTTCTTAGCATCAGTAATTGCTACGATAAGTTTAGCGGCACCGGCTTTGCCTTCTTGAGCCTCAAGCAATTCTTTCAAGATACGGAAAGCTATAGCAGGCTCGGTTGTCGTTCCTGATTTAGATATTACGATGATACCGAATTTCTTGCCTTTCAAAAGCTCAACAAGCTCATAGGTGTAATCTTCTCCTATGTTCTGTCCCGCAAAAAGAACCCTAGGGCCTGCCGCAGTCTTATATTCGGCAAAAGAGTCGCTTAATGCCGATATTACAGCCTTAGCTCCAAGATAGCTACCTCCGATTCCTATAGCCACAACATACTCGCAACCATCAAAAGCCTTAGCAGCTTCATTAATCTCGTCCAATAACGCATCAGGTGTTTCGGCTGGAAGTTTTACCCATCCTAAGAAATCGTTGCCAGCACCTGTACCGTTATACAACTTCTCTAGAGCAACAGCCGCCGCAGGATTCAAAGCATTTATCGCCTCTGCACCTACTGCGCCATGCACGTTCTGATTGATTACCTGAATCTTTCTCATTATTATCACTTTATTAAATTTGTTATTTTTTCATTAAAACTACACTAACTGCGATGCAATTTTCGCTACCGCATTCGCAGGGGCTACTTTTTCATATAATATAGAATAAACGCCCTCTAAAATAGGCATATCCACACCATATTTCTTGTTTATCTCATATATGCACTTTGTTCCGTAATAGCCTTCCACTACCATCTCCATTTCCATCATAGCCGATTTTACTGAATAACCCTTGCCGACCATCGCACCGAAATTGTGATTTCGGCTGAATTTGGAGTAACATGTCACAAGCAAATCACCCAAATAAACGGAATCACAAATGTTACGCTCGCATGGACTCACCTTGTTCAAGAAACGAGCCATTTCCTTAATGGCGTTGCTCACCATCATCGCTTGGAAATTGTCGCCATTCTTCATCCCGTGAAGTATACCCGAAGCTATGGCATAAACGTTTTTCAATACAGCTCCATATTCTATACCTATAACGTCTTTTGATGTGACGGTCTTCATCTTAGGTCCATTCAATCGGTTACCGAAACGATGGCTCAACTCCTCGTCAGCAGAACCTACAGTAAGATAAGACATACGTTCCAAGGCCACTTCCTCGGCATGACAAGCACCGCTCACCACAAGTATTTTTTCTGCCTTAACCTTATAGAAATCACGCATATATTCAGTAATAACCACATGTTCATCGGGTACAATTCCCTTTATGGCTGTTACCACATATTTGTCGCTTATATCAACCGATATTTTCTTTAAATGTTCTTTCATATAAGGTGACGGCATTGCAAGAAGCAACGTGTCAGCCTTTAGGCACACCTCATTAATATCACTTGAGAATTCTATTCTGCTTGTGTCAAAACGGACATCGCTCAAATAGGCAGGGTTATGTCCTGTCTTCAGGAAATCGGCTATACGGTCGTCACGCCGCATATACCATATTATCTTTTCATCCTTATTGTTGGTCAAAAGCAGTTTTGCGAGTGCGGTAGCCCAGCTACCGCCTCCCATCACCGCTATTTTTCCAGGGAAAACATTATCCATAATCTCCCTTTTGTATCAATTTAATCGTTTATTTTTATTTGCCGGCGTTTTCCACCCAAGTGGCAATCTCATCATTGCTTGGGTTCTTCAAACCGAGCTTATGCTTCTTGTTCAACCCGCATATTTCTTGCATCAATTTGCCTGGATTTGCATCCTTCAAACTGTCTACTGTCAAATATCCTGCTTTTTGAATCACCTCAACCCACTCTTCTGGTACACCGATTTCCACGTACTTGCTTGCGGTATCACGCTTTGCAACTTTTTCAGGACGCATTTGAGGGAATAAAAGCACTTCTTGGATGGTGCTTTGACCAGTCATAAGCATCACTAGGCGGTCCATGCCGATACCCATGCCAGATGTAGGAGGCATACCATACTCTAACGCCCTTACAAAATCTTGGTCGATGAACATTGCCTCGTCATCGCCCTTTTCCGACAAGCGTAATTGTTCCTTGAATCGCTCTGCTTGGTCGATAGGGTCGTTAAGTTCAGAATATGCGTTACACAATTCCTTTCCGTTAACCATAAGCTCAAAACGCTCGGTAAGGTCGGGATTAGAACGGTGACGCTTGGTAAGCGGCGACATTTCCACAGGATAATCGGTAATGAATGTCGGTTGAATATAATTTCCTTCACAGAATTCACCGAAAATTTCATCAATGAGCTTACCCTTACCCATTGTTTCGTCAACTTCCATCTTCAATTCCTTGCAGATGTCGCGTATTTCGTCCTCTGTCTTACCGGTAAGGTCATATCCTGTAAATTCCTTGATACTATCAAGCATAGTTACACGCTTGAACGGAGCTTTAAAGCTAATCATATTATCGCCCACTTTCACCTCATGCGTGCCGTTCACATCGTAACACACCTTTTCTAGCATCTTCTCTGTGAAATCCATCATCCAGTTGTAATCCTTATAGGAAACATATATTTCCATACATGTGAACTCAGGATTGTGGGTGCGGTCCATACCCTCATTGCGGAAGTTCTTGCCAAACTCATAAACGCCTTCAAAACCACCAACGATAAGGCGTTTCAAATAAAGTTCGTCGGCAATACGCAAATAAAGAGGAATATCTAACGCATTGTGATGCGTGATAAATGGACGCGCAGCCGCTCCGCCAGGGATAGATTGCAATATAGGCGTTTCGACTTCAAGATAGCCCTTGCTGTTGAAATACTCACGCATAGAACTATACACTTTTGTACGCTTAATAAATATATCTTTTACACCCTCATTAACCACAAGGTCGACATAACGTTGGCGATAACGCAACTCAGGGTCGTCGAAAGCATCATAAACCACACCGTCCTTCATTTTAACGATAGGAAGCGGACGTAATGACTTGCTCAACACCGTAAGCTCTTGAGCATGCACGGTGATTTCACCCATTTGTGTACGGAAAACAAATCCCTTGATACCCACAAAGTCACCTATGTCAAGCAACTTCTTGAATACCACATTGTACATATCCTTATTCTCATCGGGACAGATGTCGTCACGGCTGATATACACCTGGATTCTGCCCTTTGAGTCTTGAAGCTCCATAAAAGAAGCCTTACCCATGATACGGCGGCTCATGACACGACCTGCGATAGTAACTTCACGTGCAGGCTCATCATCCTTAAAATCTGCCTTGATGTCGACAGTGTGTGCTGTAACATTATACTCGGCTGCTGGATATGGCTCGATACCCATATTACGCAATTCGGCAAGGCTATTACGCCTAACCACCTCTTGTTCGCTCAAATCTAGTAAGCCCATAATTTTAAATATATTCTATTTTCGTTATTATTCTGTTCGTTATAAGCCAAAGCACTTTCCTTTAAACATTTGCCACAAGAGTAGAAACATCCAGCAAAATCAAGCACTATTAGCCATTATCCCGCAAAATTACAAAAAAAGCCACATTTTCTACCGCCTATCCCAAATAATCTTACATTTCCCCAGCCATAATGGCAACTTTTCTCAAAATTATCGCCGTCAAATATTATCTTTATAGCTTTTCTATTTCATTAAACAAACGTATTAAGGACCTACCTATCGCATACGACAAATTTACAGGAACAGCATTACCTATTTGCTTATATTGAGATGTTATATTACCTGCAAAGAACCATTCATCTGGAAACGTCTGTACTCTTGCATACTCTCTCTCCGTTAAAGGGCGTGTTTCAATCGGGTGGCAACGTTCTGTTTGTTTTTGAGCAGGGGAGCATGTTAAAGTCAGACACGGTTCATCCAATGACAATCTTCTTGCCATACCAGTTTTTCCACCCTCTTGATTAAAGCTCGCTCCCATATACTCTTGTTGGACATCAATAGGAAGATCTCGCCAATAGCCTCCCATAGGTACTTGCTCTAGCACTCTTTTCTTTTTTTCTGGATATTTTAGTCCATCCGATTTTGGAACATCAGTTGAATACAACTAAGCATCCTATTATTATTTTGTGATATAATTGCACACCAAGTTAAAGTTTTGGCAGGGATTCTGGCGTGACATATAAAAATTCTCTTAACTTTGTAAGAAATTTATTTTTTAATGGAAAACTATATAGTATCGGCTAGAAAATACCGCCCTAGCACGTTCCGTAGCGTTGTTGGGCAGCAAGCTCTTACTCACACGCTAAAAACGGCGATTGACTCAGGACGACTGGCTCATGCCTACTTGTTTTGCGGTCCTAGAGGTGTGGGCAAGACCTCATGCGCTCGTATTTTCGCAAAGACCATCAACTGCCTCAACCCCACTCCCGACGGAGAGGCTTGTAACCAGTGCGAGTCTTGTCAAGCCTTGAACGAGCAACGCTCTTACAATATCGTAGAGCTCGACGCTGCATCAAACAACTCGGTTGACGATATTAGAACACTCACTGAGCAAGTGCGTATTCCGCCTCAAATCGGCAAATACAGAGTGTTCATCATCGATGAGGTGCACATGTTGTCACAAGCAGCTTTCAACGCATTCTTGAAAACGCTTGAAGAACCACCAGCTCATGCCATCTTCATTCTTGCCACAACGGAAAAGCATAAGGTTATTCCTACAATCTTGTCAAGATGCCAAATCTATGATTTCTCACGCATCACGGTACAAGACATTGTAGATCAATTGACCTATATAGCTTCGCAAGAAGGCATAACGGCAGAACCAACAGCATTGAATGTTATAGCACAGAAAGCCGACGGAGCGATGCGCGACGCATTGTCTATCTTTGACCAAGTTGCCGCATCGTCACAAGGCAACATTACATATCAATCCACAATAGACAACCTTAACGTACTCGACCACGATTATTATTTCAAGCTAGTGGATGCGTTTATGGCGGTAGATGTTCCAAAATCACTGCTTATCTATAAAGATATTCGCGACAAAGGATTTGATTCACTATTCTTCATTAACGGTCTTGCAGAACACATCCGAAACTTAATGGTTGCGGCTACACCTGCAACTAAGTGCCTGCTTGAAACGACAGAGGATGTAGCAAACCAGTTTGTGGTGCAAGGTGCTAAACTCACCCCACAATTCTTCTATCGCGCATTAGATCTGTGCAACAAGTGCGACCTTGATTATCGCACTGCTACCAACAAGCAACTTCTAGTAGAGCTGACACTGATAAAACTCTGCCAGCTTTTTGATAAATCTACCCTATTGCCTACTGGCGGTGATGGAGGTAATGATGCTTTACGCAAAGTTCAGCCCGCACAACAACAGGCTGCAACGGCTCAAGCTAAACCAGTGCAACAACCACAAGCGGTCACACAACCCGCACCTGCCACGGTGAAGCCGACAGCGCCAGTCACAACACAAGCTCCACAATCAGCACAGCCCGCATCACCGACACCACAAGTCGCAAAACGGCAACCTATGGTCACAATAGGCGGTGCTCCACGCATTTTTATTAATAATATGGTTGCGGCTCAAACTAACAACGGACAAGGTAAGCCACTGGCACAGAAGGCAACTACACAACGCCGCACTACACCATTTGATGAACAAGCTTTGCTCAAAGCATGGCAACAATTCATTAACGAGCATCCACGTGAGCAAATCATAATAAACACTATGCGAGCATCGCTACCAAAGAGGGTTAACGACACTCTTTACGAGATAGAAGTAGAGAATCAAGTGCAAGTGGAATCTTTCAACGCTCATCGCACCAACATAATCACGTTCCTACGCAATTGTGTTCAGAACGACATGCTAGCAATTGAAATCAAGATACGTCAAGGCGGTGAAAAGCCTAAATTCTGGTCACCGCAAGATATTGTGGCCAGCATTAAAGAACAAAACCCTTATTTTGAGAAATTCTTACAAGACTTCGATTTAGGATTGGCATAAGCCTCATTAATATTGATCAAGAGCAGAACGTAGCTGGGATATAACCATAACGCGCAATTCTGGAGGCGAAACCACCTGCACTTCTGCTCCATGCGACAGTATCTCAGCCACAAAATCATTTGTTATATACAAACGATAGTGGAACAATGAATAGTGGTCGTGCAACTCTTCATACTGGCTGTGGTGCAAAGGCAATGCCCTAAAATATTTAGCCTTGTTGGTCGACACCCTTAGCACAATATTCTTAACCTCGCCTTGGCTCGTCATAATTCCAAAGCAGTCATTAAAATAAGTTGCCGCATCAAAGTCACTAGGCATAACGAAATGATCTTGGCTTATTACGACATCGCTCATACGGTCAAGCGAGTAGGTCTTTATTTTCTTATCTTTAACATTATAACCTATTACATACCACAATTGCTTGAACAAACGCACACAATATGGCTCAACCACAATGTCATAGGTGGCGTTTACACGATTATATGCCTTATATGTGAACGTGATACGGCTACATTCTTTCAATGCCTGCATTACCACAGGCAAATGATTTCTAGCCGAAGGCACATCCTCGATAATTATACGGTCGGTCACCTCACGCGAATCACGCAACATTCCGCTCAACGAAACTGAATCAAGCAACCAGTTAAGCATACCCGAAGATTGTCCGCTCCCATCACTGGCTATATAATATTCATAAGTAGACGTGTCGTTCTCAATAAAGATGTTGAACGTTTCGGCTATACCTTGACGATAATTATAAAACGTGCGACGCGACATAGGATTGCCGTCCGACAAAGAAGAGTTCACCCACAAGTCATTTAGCTCCTCGCGGGTGATTCTTCCGTATCGTTGGATAGTATCAACTATCCAGATGTATTTATTAATAATATTCTTTGACATAAGACAGCCTCACCGCCTAATCTTATTATGCTTCTTTCGCCTTCTCGCCTTTAGCTATCAAAGCAAGACCAAGAACGGTGACAAACGCATTCAATAGAAGTAACTCAAAACTCATCACATAGCCGAATGCCGTAAACAACCAGTCTTGCACGAAATAACATATAACAGGAGATGCTATACACACATAAGGCACAAACTTGTCGCGCACTTTGTTCTTAATGAACATACCGAACACAAACAGACCTAGGATAGGACCATATGTGTAGCTCGCGATAGCATATACGGCACTAATAGCATCTTGGCTGTTCAAATAATAGAACACGATTATCACTAGAGCCATCACTAGAGCCATCGAAATATGCACCATTTCACGTTTCTTCTTTTCTTTTGACTTATCTTCCTTGTCTTGTGTTTTTAGGATATCGACAGTAAAAGAAGTCGTCAGAGCAGTCAAAGCAGAACCAGCAGCAGAATAAGCGGCTGACACCAAGCCTAGAATAAACAATATTCCGACAATGAGCGGCATTGTGTTATGAGCGGCAACCAAACCAAACAAATCATCCGGGTGACCAGCCTTTATTCCAACTTGACCAGCATACTGATATAGAAGTACGCCTAACGCCAAGAACAAGCCCACTACAAACACTTGAGTGATAGCGCTTACTATCATATTTTTTTGCGATTCCTTGAAATTTTTACAAGCCAAGTTGCGTTGCATCATATCTTGATCAAGACCGCATGTAGCAATCACCATAAAAATACCCGCAACAAATTGTTTCCAGAAATATGTACCCTCTTTAGGATTGTCAAAGAAGAATAATTGAGAGTTAGAATCCTCAGCTATAGCACTCACCATTCCGCCAAAGCTATAGCCCAAACTATTAGAAATTAAAACGATACACAACACTACCGATGCTACAAGACAGAATGATTTCAATGTATCAGTCCAAATCACAGTCTTAACACCGCCTTGCTTAGTGTATAACCAAATAAGAGCTACAGTGAAAAGCACATTAACCTCAAACGGAATACCCATAGGCTTAAATACAAGAGCCTGAAGCACCATACACACAACATAGAAACGTACAGCTGCACCTAGCATCTTCGACACGAAGAAAAACCAAGCGCCGCTCTTATGAGTGTTTGCTCCGAAACGTTGAGCCAAATAGCCATAAATAGAAATTAAGTTACGCTTATAGAACATAGGTACCAGCAAAAACGCTATCACTATATAACCTATAATGAAACCGAATTGCATTTGAAGATAAGAGAAGCCCTTAGCCTCAACCATACCAGGAACTGATACGAACGTAACGCCCGAAATCGCCGCTCCCATAGTAGCGAATGCAACTATATACCAAGGAGCTTTCACACTGTCGGCAAAGAAACCCGCATCTTTACTCTTGCGGTTTGCCAAATAAGAAACTAGGAATAGCAAACAAAAGTATGCTATAATAGTAGCTAACACTATCCAAGGTGCCATTTTTTCTGATTTTTAAGTTTATTTTAAGGTTTGATTATTCAGCATATAGCAAGTAAGGACGACGTTGCTCCTTAAACTTCTTCACATCATCAGCCCAAGTAGCTTTAATCTCAGCTGCCGATTTTCCTTGCTTAATCATTTTGCGTATATCTTTCTTTCCGATAAGCAACTCAAAGAATGAGCGGAAGAAGTGGTCGTCAAGATTCAACGCATTATAAGCATCAATCACATATTCAAGATTAATACCTTGCGCGATAGCCTCTTCTTCTGTAATATTTGTCAAGTCCACACCGTAACATTTACGGTTCAATTGTGGAGGGAATTTAGCTCCCGACACACTACGTGGAGTGAAAGAGAAATCATATCCAATCATATTAGGATGACCATAAACCTGGAATGGTTTATCAGTACCACGACCAAGACTCACTGGTGTTGCCTCAAAGTAGCAAGTAGATGGATACAAGTAGATTGAAAGCATGTTAGGCAAGTTTGGAGATGGAGGAATAGGCAAGCGGTAACGAGTTTGGTGGGTGTAATTCTTGCAAGGTATCACCTTCAAGCCAGCCAACTTCTTTCCATCAGCCAACCAACCTTCACCATTGGTCATCAATGCTATCTCACCCATTGTCAATCCGTGAACTACAGGGATAGGCAAACGCCCCACACCCGATTTATATTTCATATCTAGAATAGGGCCATCCACATACATACCATTAGGATTTGGACGGTCTAAGACTACAAATCCCTTATCATACTTGACTGCAGCATCCATCAAATTTACCATTGTAACATAGTAAGTATAATAGCGTAATCCAACATCTTGAATATCTACCACAAACACGTCGAACTTATCCATTGTTTCCTTCTTTGGCATCTTCGTGTCGCCATCATAAAGCGAAGCAATTGGAATACCAGTCAATGGGTCAACCCCGCTTTTCACCTTTTCTCCTGCATCGGCATTACCACGGAAACCATGCTCTGGTGAGAAAATTGTAGTTACGTCAATCCCCTTTTCCAGCATAATATCAAGAGTGTGTTTATCACCCACCATACCTGTGTGGTTACTCAACAAAGCCACCCTTTTTCCTTTTAGAAGCGGAATGTACTCGTCAACTTGGGCTGCGCCTACCTCAACATTTTGTGCATTAACACACACTACGGTACACGCAATAAATGCGGCTAAGAATAGTCCTTTTAAAATTTTCATGAGATTTTCTTAGTTGTTATTTTTTCAGTAATAAAGTAATTTATGCAAAAATAGTGCAAATCAACACAATTTCAAAACGATTTCATCAAAATTCCTCAAAGCTCAAAGGCAACAACGCTCTAACACCCTCAACCTTGTAAACTTTTTCTTTGCCCACTAGTATTATCTCTATAGGACTTCCGCCCAATTTCTCATATTCTAATATTGCTTGACGGCAAGCACCGCATGGAGCTACAGGCTCTTCCACAAAGTCGCCATTATTGAAAGCCGCTATTGCCAGTTTCTCAAATCTCATGCCTGGATGGCTGGCACTTGCGTAAAAAATAGTGGTGCGTTCGGCACAAGTACCGCTAGGATAAGCCACATTCTCTTGATTAGAGCCTGTTACTATATCCCCATTTTCCATTAACACAGCAGCTCCTACATGGAACTTGCTATATGGAGCATAAGCACTTTGGGTTGCCGCTTTTGCCTTATCTACTAAAATTTTATCGGCTTCTTGTAGCTCATTATAGGAATAAACTCCTATCTTTGTCGAAACAATTTTATTTTCCATGAAATCTAAGTATTTACGCAAATATATTGATATTTTTTCAAAATGCAATCGCTATTCAGCTATTTGCAAGTTTTTTATCGTATCTATCCTATCGGTAGGCTGTGCTTTTAACGCCAATTCTCAACAAAAGGCATTTCAAAATTATGTAAAAAAGTATAAAGATGTAGCCATCAACCACCAGAAGAAATACGGAATACCTGCCAGTATAACGCTGGCACAAGGTCTGCTAGAAAGCCAAGCTGGACAAAGCTACTTAGCTGTTAACGGAAACAACCATTTCGGCATAAAGCACACCAGCGACTGGAATGGTAAAAAAATCAGGCACAAAGACAAGAGCAAAGGATGGTTCAGAAAATACGACAAAGCCGAGGATTCGTTCAAAGACCATGCCCTTTTCTTGAAGCGTAAACGCTACGAGCCGTTATTCAAATTGAAAACTACCGACTATAAAGGATGGGCAAAGACTTTAAGGAAATGCGGCTATGCCACCGACCCTAAATATCCGCAAAAACTAATCGGAATCATCGAACGATATGAACTACAACGCTACGATAAAGATAACGGCAAAGGCAACGATGATGATATTTATTTTGAGGAAGAAGCAACAATAGCGGCCGAATCAACGCCACACACCGTCATAAAGAAAGGAAACCTTAAATACGTGAAAGCCCGTTACGGTGACACATACGAATCTATATCAAAAGAGTTTGACATTAAGAAGAAAAAACTGCTTGAGTATAACGACTTGAAGAAAGACCGACAACTTGAAGCAGGCGATTTTGTATACCTTCAAGAGAAAGGGAAAAAATCGGCTGAAACAGCTAAGTATTACACCGTGAGAAGAGGTGAAACACTGTATTCAATATCACAAAAGCTAGGAATACAACTCAAACACCTGCTCAAAAAGAATGACCTTGACAAAGACGACAAAATAAAACCGGGTGAAACTTTAAAAGTCAAATAACACCCGGATTTTGAATTTCACATCACTCTAAGCAACAATTTTTATCGCCTTCCGGGTCCCCCCATACCTCCAGGTCCCCAACCACCATAGTTTCTGGCTCCCTCTGGCAAGTCCTTGTTTGAACCGAACGTATTAAACCTATAGGCAAAAGTGAACATCGCATAGCGTGTGAGCGAATTGTACTCACTATCTTGTATATAGTTAGCAGTAACACTACGTGAAATGCTTGTCCTTTGTCCTAGAATATCGTAAACTCTTGCTGTTATAGATGCTTGACGACCTTTCAAGAACTCATAAGAAACCGATGCGTTCCACAACCATTGCTCTGTGTTATATCCGTCAGAATAACCTTTAGACCCGCTATAAGACAAATCGGTGTTAAATGATACGCCAAACGGCAAAGTTAAATTTCCGTTGAACATACCACCATAACGGTGTACGGTCAAATCGTTCTGAGAATTCACCGTGTTGTGTGTAGTTTGTAGATTATAGTTAGGACGTAATTGCAACTCAATCATATCAGTTCTGAAAGTAATACCGGGCGACACGTTCCAATTGAACGTTCCACTTCGGTTATATTCCTTGTTATTATAACCCACAGTACTTGAATAACGCACATTCATGTGTGTAGAGTAATAGAAGCTCTTGTTTTTAAGAGGTACGCTTATCATACCCATTGCAAATGCATTCCACACACCATTCACATTACCATAGGTGGTAATTTGTCCACCAGTTTCGCTATTATAATCGGTCATTGAGATTATACTGTTCAATGTGTACTGAGCGCTAGCCATTGCCATTATGCTTCGTTGAGCCTCTTGATTAAAATCGTTATATCTTACGAACAAACGTTGCGTAAATGACGGCTTCAAATCAGGATTACCTTGAACGACACGTAACGGATTAGACTTGTCAGCCACCGGTTGCAATTGCGACATCGAAGGCTGGCTGGTGCTTGCCCTATAATTCAATTGCAATGAACGCGTTTTCGACATTTTAAAACGAAGTCGGGCATAAGGAGCGAAATTCCACACCCAGCGAGTTGGTATACTCTTGGCATCATTAATCAAATTCTTGCTTCGTGACATCGATGGGTTGAACGAAATACCAGCCGTAGCGTTCAATGAACTTGTAACCTTCCGCACACCTACCTCGAATGTCTGTGTAAAGAAGTCGTTACGGAAACGGTTGCTATCGTCCTCGTTAAGTACCGGCACTAGTTGCAACTCATCGGTAAGCAATTGTTCCAATAACACAGGGTTCGTAAGCGCAAATGAGGTGTAATTTTCTTTTATATAGTTTATTACTTCAGAATTACCCAAAAGGCTGTTTAACCTAGCGGTACGCCTTGCTTCGGCAACTTCTTCAGTTTGCTCATAAGGCACATCATACACCAGTTTATCAGCATTATTGAACCTGTATTGAGCACGATAAGCGATATCCAAGAACAACGCATTTTTAATGTCACCCAACGGTTCTGTCCATGTCACTCGACCTTGAACGTTATTGCTCCATTGGCGGTTATCATCAATTTGATTTATCACTTGTGTTGAATCACCTATATAATAGTGGTTGCGAGTATAAGAGTTGCTATTCTCGTTCAAATCACTGAAATTATATCGCAACTGCACACTAAAACTACGTCCTGGATGCGAACGGAATTTGTGGTTAAACACCAATTGACCTCCGAACTCATAGCTATTACCGTCTGAATTATCATTATTATGACTGAAGTTCACATCTCTCAAGTTACCGTCAAGGGTGCGAGTTGAGTCAACCTTAGTAGAATTATTGAAATTAAAAGAAAAATTAGGTCGGAACTCTATGGTGTTGAACGAATCAACATCCCACTTGACACGGAAACGGCCGTTCACATTATGGCTCTCGTCACGGCTATAGGTGCGTGAGTTGCTATATGATGTAGAATCGGTAAACAGATACTGCTTGTCATTGCGGTTACGCGAATCTTGGTCGCTATGTGAATACATCACATGACCACCAGCCATAAGCGATTCATCTTTTTTCCCAACACTAAAGTTGAAACCTATATTTTGAGAAGTATTTATACCACTATTACCACCAAAACGAGAGAAACGAGATGCAGCACCGTTGGTAAAGCCCATATTATTAGTATTATTCGCGCCTCCTAAAATCGTATATTGATTACCGTCGTTAAAGCGGTTTATCATGAAGTTAGCCTCATAGCGGTCATCTGTTCCGTAACCTGCCGAAACGTTACCAAACCAACCGTTATTCATACCTTTCTTAACCGAAAGATTGATAACCGTTTCATCCTCTCCATCGTCCACACCAGTCAAACGTGCCAAGTCGGACTTACGGTCAACCACTTGAACTTTATCCACTATATTAACTGGTAGATTCTTCGTTCCAACCTTAGTATCGTCGGAGAAAAACTCTTTTCCGTCAACTAGAATCTTCGTAACCTCTTTACCGTTAGCCGTGATTTTGCCATCGCTGTCCACCTCAACGCCAGGCAAACGCTTCAACAAGTCTTCAACCACAGCATTAGGTTGAGTCTTATAAGAATCGGCATTATATTCTACTGTATCTTCTTTTACTACTATCTCGGTTTTCACTCCAGTCACAACAGCTTCTTTAAGCATTATCGAGCTAGGCTTTAACTCCATATTACCCAACTTTATATTTCTGCTTTCCTCATTTACCGTGACATTTCTATGTTGAGGAGAATAACCAATATAAGCAATACTCACTATGTAACGACCCGCATTTACTCCTGTTATCCAGAAGTAACCGTCCTCGTCAGTTGACACACCCTTCACCAAGCTGCTGTCACGGTTCGCTTTCAACAATTTCACAGTTGCTCCTGCAAGTCCAGACTTGTCATTAGAGTCTATCGCTCTACCACTCAACGTTATAGCCGAAACCGTAGATAGAAATAATGCTGTCGCAGCACACAAAATAATAGATACAATCTTTCTGTTAGTATTCATTTACCCTAAATATTTCTTTATCAATGTACTTTTTTCGATGCAAAGTAAGCTATAAAGTTTAAAAGTTCTATCTTTGCAAATGAAAAAAATTTATCACTAATCGACAATGAAAGAATTTTTTAAGATACTGGTAAGATTTGTACCGCCTTATAAGAAATTTCTTGTATTAAACATATTATTTAACCTTTTGACAGCGTTTTTAACGCTATTCTCATTTGCTTTAATCATCCCTATACTGCAAATGCTATTCAAAATCAACGAGGCTAACTATGTTTTTATGGACTGGAATAGCGCTTCACTGAAAGATGTTGCAGTAAACAATTTCTACTACTACACACAAGTCATTATAGAAAACTGGGGGCAATCGGCGGCACTTGCCACTCTGGCAATAGCACTTGTAGTGATGACAGCTTTCAAGACTGGTGCGGCATACCTAAGCTCATATTTCTTGATTCCGATACGCTCTGGTATAGTACGTGACATACGCAACACCATTTACAATAAAATCGTTAGCCTTCCCATAGGATTTTTCACAAGCGAGCGAAAAGGCGACGTAATGGCTCGCATGAGCGGCGATGTGAACGAAGTGGAGAACTCAATCATGTCATCTCTTGATATGATGTTCAAAAATCCTATTATGATTATAGCGTGTTTAGCAATGATGATAGCCGTGAGCTGGCAATTGACTATTTTTGTGCTAGTGCTATTGCCTATTGCTGGATATATAATGGGGAAAGTAGGGAAAAGGCTTAAAAGGGTGTCGCTTGAGGGACAAATCCAATGGGGCGTGCTATTATCTACTATAGAAGAAACTTTAGGAGGTCTACGCATAATTAAGGCTTTCAATGCCGAACATAAAGTGAAGAAACGTTTCCACAACGAAAATGAGGTGTTTTTTGATTTAACTAACAAAAGAAATCGTCGCTACGATTTGGCACACCCTATGAGTGAGTTCCTAGGAACAGCAACCATAGCTATAGTGCTGTGGTTTGGCGGAACTCTTATCCTTTCAGGACAATCAACAATCACTGCGGCATCTTTTATTTACTATATGGTAATTTTCTATAGCATCATCAATCCCGCAAAAGATTTGTCAAAAGCAACTTATTCTATCCAAAAAGGTCTTGCTTCAATGGATAGAATAGACAAAATATTGAAAGCTGAAAATCCTATTAAAGACCCGAAAAAACCAGAAAAATTAAGCACCAGCAACAACCGTATAAGTTATAAGAACGTGCGTTTCCGCTATGCCAACGATTGGGTTATCGACAACGTTTCGCTTGATATAGATTACGGAAAAACCGTTGCGCTAGTGGGACAATCCGGTTCTGGAAAATCCACTCTAGCCGACCTTCTACCTCGTTTCTACGACGTGAATGAAGGAAACATCACAATTGACGGTGTAGACATACGCAATCTTAAGGTTGCCGATTTACGTGGATTGATGGGAAACGTCAACCAAGAAGCTATTCTATTTAACGACACATTCTATAATAACATAACTTTCGGTGTGGAATCGGCTACGATGGAACAAGTGATTGATGCGGCAAAGGTGGCTAACGCCTATGATTTCATCATGGCTTCAGAAGATGGATTCAACACCAACATAGGCGACCGAGGTTGCAAACTCTCTGGCGGACAACGACAACGTCTAAGCATCGCAAGAGCCATTCTGAAAAATCCACCAATCCTAATTTTAGACGAAGCGACATCTGCCCTAGACACCGAAAGCGAACGCCTTGTGCAGGAGGCTCTCGACAGGCTGATGAAGAACCGAACCACCATAGTTATCGCTCACCGCTTATCGACTATCAAGAATGCCGATATGATATGCGTGATGCACGAAGGTAAAATAGTGGAACGTGGCACACACGACGAGCTAATAGCTCTCGACCGCCACTACAAGCGGCTTGTAGATATGCAGAAATTCTAATAATCACAATTTAAAATATCAAGAACAACTTTTAACCAGATATGAGAACAACAAAACTCACATTATTAGCAACATTCGTATTTTGTTTCACATTCTTAGCCGATGCAAATGTGAGAGCTAAGGTAAACAGGTCATGGCTCGAATTTGATGTTATTGAAGACGGCAAAGAGGGTATTAAGTTACACACCGATTTCAATTTAAGCAATTGTAGGGGCGAAGAAGCCTATATCTACGTTTTTATAAAAGATGCCAACGGAATCTTCATTAAAGGCTCTAGCAGCGAGTATTGCAATGCCGACGGTACATTGTACTTTGAAAAGCAGGTTATACCCCAATACAACAACACCAGATTCGATGACATAAGCGTGTTTATACCGCTCGAAGCGATGGAACTAGAACCTAACCAAACTTATTATATCGTTGATTATATTTGCTATAACGACGACTATATAGCTAACGGCGAGGGCGTAGCAATCTCTAGTGCCGACTCGAACGCAAACCAACAACAGGCTTCAGACAGCAATGCCACAGAACCGATTGTGAAAAATCCTACAGCTTTCATCAAAAACTCTTGGATAGAACTAGACGTGAACGAACAAGGCAAGAACGGTTTCAAGGTACATGCCAACTTAATCATAAAGCATTGTAAAGGCTTGGACACTTACGTAAACATCTTCATAAAAGATGCCAACGATAATTGGCTTAAAGGTACAACCAACAATTACTGCAATGCCGATGGCACACTATGTATCTCACAAAAAGTTGTACCAAACTACGAATCTTCGCAATATAACGATTTCTCGGTCTTCATTCCTTACGAAGCATACGATTTCCGTGCTGTTGATTCATATTATTGCAGAGTTTACGTGAACCATAAGGGCAAGTATCTAACAAACAGTCCGAAATTGCATTTGACTGGCGTAGGTTACCAACCACAGTCACAAGCTATTAGCCAAGAACCCAATAAGACTCCCGATAACGAGCAAGAAAACGTAGAAAAAATCCCTACTAGCGTAAAACCTACCAGCACTAACGCTAAACCAACAACGGTCCAACAAACCAGCTCTGGGGCAAGCGTGAATGTCATAAATAAGACGGCTAAACCAGTTAGTCCTATAAAGACGACCGAAGCCCCTGCGGCTACAACAGTTACTGAGAAACCTGTGGAAAAACCAGCAGTAAACGCAGCCGACTTAGCTACTATAGACTGGCAGAATCCAGTTAATGAAACTAAAAACGGCTCTTATGAGCTAAAAGCCGAAATCAAATCAAAAAGCAAATTGCAAAGCGTCAAACTATATATAAACAGTCAGAAATTCAATGTGAAGCTGAACGATTTATATTTCATTTTCTTGAATAATATTCTAAAACTAAAAGATGGTGTAAACGCCATAAAAATAGAAGCCACAAACGAGTCAGGAACCGCAATATTGCAAAAGACGGTTTATTCTTATCAAAGTGCTACACCAGTAAAATAGTATGTTCTCTTATCAATATTAACACATAATTGTAACAACGGGGGTTTATCTGAACGATATTCCTCGT